>JAQGNA010000658.1 GCA_028292075.1 Rhodoferax sp.
CCAACGTGGCCGGCCGCGCGGGTGGCGCGATCACCGCCGCCAAGTTCCTGCAGAAGTTCGTCGGCAAGATGCCATGGGCCCACCTGGACATCGCCGGCACGGCCTGGAAGGGCGGCGGCAGCAAGGGTTCCACCGGTCGCCCGGTCGGTCTGCTGGTCGACTATCTGCTGGCGCAGGAAAACTTGGCACCCGCCGCTGGCAAGCCGGCGAAGAAGACCCCGGTGGCCCGGCGCGCCGCGGCCTGACGGAACGCCGGCCCCCTGGCACGACATTGACAGAGCGCCGCCGGAACGCAGACGCACGACGATGACCGAGGTCGCCTTTCACTTCAACGCGCCCGACAAATTGGGCTATGCCTGCCGGCTGCTGCGCAAGGCGGCCAGCATCGGCGCGCGCGTCGCTGTCACGGCGGAGGCCGATTTCCTGCAGCGGCTCGATGTAGCGCTCTGGACCTTTTCACCGCTCGACTTCGTGCCGCATGCCACCGACCGGCAGGGGCAGGCCATGCTCGACGCGTCGCCAGTGGCGTTGCTGGGCTCCCCGCTCGATGCACGCCACCATGAGGTCCTGCTGAACCTGGGCGACGAGGTGCCCGAAGGCTTCGAGCGTTTCGAGCGGCTGATCGAAGTGGTGTCGCTGGACGAAGCCGACCGTCAGCGCGCACGCGATCGGTGGAAGCACTATGCCGCCCGCGGCTACGCCATCGAACGCAAGGACCTGGTGTTGAAGGATTCATGAGCATGCCCAACCCGCCGCCAGGACAACCTCGCACACCACCGCGTTTCGTGCCGACGCTCACTGAAGTGGTGCACAACGAGCCGGTGCAGGCGTCGCCAGCCTATGCGGCATCGACCGCGTCACCGTTCTACGCGCCGCAGCCACCCATTTCGGCACCGCCGCCGGACGACCAGGGCGACCTGGCCGCCGGCCCCGAGGCTTTGGTGGGGCCGGAGAAACCGGACGCACCGGTATTCGAAACGCTGGAAGACGAGATCATCCACCGCGTGATGCAGCGCGTGGATCTCTCGCTCGAGCGGCGCCTGCAGGAAGCGGTGTCTGCCATGGTGCTTGCGCAAACCCAGTTGCTTGTGCCCCGCCTCAGGGAAGAAATCGAGTTCGTGGTGCGCCAGTCGGTCTCGGACGCGGTCGCTGACGAACTCGCCATGCGCAACCCTCGCTGAACCGGCGCGACACCACACCCCTGGGCGGGCACGTTTTGTGCAGCGCCTCGTATACCCGATGGTTCACCCGAGTGTTCCCTATATCTCGGGCCCAAAAATTGCGCTATTGTGTCGCTCGTGGAGTTATTCACAGAGCCATCGGCTCACAAGCTATTTTCATCACTGGAGTATTTATGCAAATGAAGTTGAAACTGACCGTCGCTGCCGCCATTGCCGCCATCGCTGGCATGGCCTCTGCACAAGACGTGCAAGTGGTCAAGATTGGCCACGTCGGCCCGGTTTCCGGCGCGCAGGCCCACTACGGCAAGGACAATGAAAACGGCGTGCGCATGGCCATTGAAGAGATCAATGCCCAGAACCTCACGATCGGTGGCAAGAAAGTCAAGTTCGAGATCCAGGCAGAAGACGATGCAGCCGATCCAAAACAGGGCACCGCTGCCGCACAAAAACTGTGCGACGCCAAGGTTGCAGGCGTGGTCGGTCACCTGAATTCGGGCACGACGATTCCAGCTTCCAAGGTCTACAACGACTGCGGAATTCCCCACGTGACCGGCGCGGCCACCAACCCCAACCTGACCAAGCCCGGCTACAAGACCACCTACCGCATCATCGCCAATGACAATGCACTGGGCGCTGGCCTGGCGTTCTATGCCGCGGATGCACTGAAGCTGAAGAAGGTCGCCATCATCGACGACCGCACCGCATACGGCCAGGGCGTCGCCGACGTGTTCAAGAAGACCGCCGTCGCCAAGGGCATGACGATCGTCGACGAACAGTTCACCACCGACAAGGCCACCGACTTCATGGCGATCCTGACCGCCATCAAGGCCAAGGCTCCGGACGCGATCTTCTTCGGCGGCATGGACCCACAAGCCGGCCCGATGCTGCGCCAGATGGAACAGCTCGGCCTGGCCAACGTGAAGTACTTCGGCGGCGACGGCATCTGCACCTCCGAAGTGGCCAAGCTGGCCGCCGGCGCGAAGACGCTCGAGAACGTGGTTTGCGCCGAAGGCGGCGCTTCGCTGGGCAAGATGCCAGGCGGCACCGCCTGGAAAGCCAAGTACGACGCCAAGTACCCAGGCCAGTTCCAGGTCTACAGCCCGTACACCTACGACGCCACCTTCCTGCTGGTCGACGCCATGAAGCGTGCCAACTCGGTCGACCCCAAGGTCTACACGCCTGAGCTGATCAAGAGCAACTACAAGGGCATCACGACGACCATCGCCTTCGAACCCAATGGCGAGCTGAAGAACCCGGCCATCACCCTGTACGTTTACAAGGACGGCAAGAAGACCCCTCTGAACTGATCGTTCAGTGGCCCGGTCACCGTCTGGTGACCGTTCGGTCCGAAGACAAAAAGCCCCCGGGTCCGCAAGGTCCTGGGGGCTTTTTTCATGACGCCAAGGGTCAGCGAAGGGCAGGGCGGTCGGCTGCGCGGGCGTTCAGGTAGACGGCGTAGAGCGATGTCGTGGCGCAGATGAAAAGCCGGTTGCGCTTGGGGCCGCCGAAGCAGACGTTGGCCACGGCTTCGGGCACGAGAATCTTGCCAAGCAGATGGCCATCTGGCGTGTAGCAGTGCACACCGTCGCCGGCGCTGGTCCAGAGGTTGCCGCGGCTGTCGATGCGAAAGCCGTCGAACAGGCCGCTGGTGGATGTGGCGAACACCTCGCCACCGTCCAGGTTCCTGCCGTCGGCCGCTACCCGGAAGCGCCGGATGTGGCGGGGTCCGCCGGGCTGGTGCGTGGCGCCGGTGTCGGCGATGTACAGCAGCGATTCGTCGGGCGAGAAGGCCAGGCCGTTGGGCTGTACGAATCCGTCCGCCACCCGGTCGACCCGGCCGTCCTCGGGTGCGATGCGGTAGACGCAGCAGGCGCCGATGTCGCTGGCGGCGGCGTCGCCCTCGTAGTCGCTGTCGATGCCGTAGCTGGGGTCGGTGAACCAGACGCTGCCGTCCGACTTCACCACCACGTCGTTCGGTGAGTTCAGCCGCTTGCCGTCGAAATGCGAGGCCAGCACCGTGCGGCTGCCGTCGTGTTCGGTGCGCGACACGCACCTGCCGCGGTGCTCGCAGGACACCAGCCGGCCCTGCGGGTCCACGGTATGGCCGTTGGTGTTCATCGCCGGTTGGCGGAA
>JAQGNA010000667.1 GCA_028292075.1 Rhodoferax sp.
GGCGGTGGTGCTGCCGATCTTCGCCACGATGTCGGCGGCGATCTGGCCCGAATACATGACGCCCGCGCCGCTGGCGGCCATGGCGCCCAGCGTCTTGGCATAGGCCGGGTTGGCGAGCACCGTGCCCAGGGCCTTGGGCGAGCCGTCGGCATTCAAGAAGTAGGCGGCGGCTTCGGGGTCGCGCTTCAGGCTGGTGGCGTTCGACGCAATGGCCGCGGCAAGCCGGCCGCCGATCTTGAAGCCGCTGTTCGACAGCGCGATGGCGTCGTTGAAAAGGCCGCTCCAGGCCAGTTGGCCGTGTTCCTTGTGGATCGCCTCGAGCAGGCGCGGAATGCCGATGGTGCCAATGGAGCGGCCGCTGGCGCTGGCGCTCGGCACCGGCGTGATGCGGTTGCTGTCGTCGATCCAGCGGAGGTCGTTGGCAGTGGCCGCGGCCGGCGCCGATTCCCGCGCGTCGTAGGCCTGCACGGTGCCCTTCTGCCGGCTGTAGTACAGCAGGAAGCCGCCCGAACCCAGGCCGGTGGCTTCGGGCACGGTGAGGCCCAGCACGGCCTGCACTGCCACGGCCGCGTCGGCGGCGGTGCCGCCCTTCTTGAGCACCGCGCAGCCGGCCGCGCTGGCGAAAGCGTTCGACGTGGTGACCATGATGTTGCGGGCCAGCACCGGCTTCAACCCGGTGCGATAACCCGACGCCGCTTCGGGCAGCGCCGGATCGCCGGCGACGCCGGACCCGACCGTCACCGAGCCGCCGGTGCTGGACAGCACCTGGCAGGCGTTGCCGTCGATCGGGACGCCTTCGCTGCCGCCGCCGCAGGCGGAGAAAAGCGAGGTGGCGAGGAGGGTGGTTGCGACCGCATGGAACCTGGGTGTTTTCTTCATTTTTCTGTTTCTTGGAGAAGGAGGTGGAGGCTGTCGGACAGCCGCGAAAGACTGCCCGTGCGGCCGCGCCAGTATGAAGCAACATCTGTACCGAACGCCCCTTCTGCGGGCTGCTGTGGAAAACCCGAGTGCGGGACTCGCGATCCTGCGGTCGATGGTTTCCGGCCGCGCCACACCGGGAGCGGGCACCGTGGAACCTGCCTGTCGGCGGTCGGAGACACGCAGGGCTGTGCTTGTCCTGCATGCCAGGCGGCACCGCCCGCCGTCCAATAGAAAGGTTGCCGCACCCGACGGTGCCGGCCCGATCAGAAACCCCTCGCACTCCTCGCACCCTTCGCCCATGTCCAGTCAGAACGCATCTTCCTCCAGGACCGTGGTCATCGCCGCCCTGCTCGGCAACCTGGCCATCGCTGTGGTGAAGTTCATCGCGGCCGGACTTACCGGCAGCTCGGCCATGCTGAGCGAGGGCGTGCATTCGTTGGTGGACACCGGCAACGAACTGCTGCTGCTCTACGGCATGGCCCGGGCCAGCAAGCCGCCTGACGAGAACCATCCCTATGGCTATGGCCGTGAGCTCTATTTCTGGGCTTTCATCGTGGCCTTGCTGGTGTTCGCGCTGGGCGCAGGCGTGTCCATTTACGAGGGCGTGAAGCATCTGCGCGAACCCGAGCCGATGACCCGGCCCAACATCAACTACGCGGTGCTTGGCGCGTCGATGCTGTTCGAAGGCACCTCGTGGTTTGTCGCGCTGCGCGAATTCCGGTCTGCCAAAGGCCGCATGGGGTATGTGGAGGCCTTCAGGCGCAGCAAGGACCCGACCACCTTCACGGTGCTGTTCGAAGACTCGGCCGCGCTGGCCGGCCTTGCCATCGCGTTGGCCGGGGTGGCGGCCAGCCAGGTGTTCGACATGCCCGCGCTGGACGGCGTGGCATCCATTCTGATCGGCTGCGTGCTGGCGGTGACGGCGTTGCTGCTGGCGCGCGAGACCAAGGGCCTGTTGATGGGCGAGGCCGCCGCGCCCGCAGTCCGTGCAAGCATCATGCAGATCGCCGCGACAGAGGAAGGTGTTCAGTCGGCCAATGGGCTGATCACGTCGCAGGTCGGCCCCCAGCAGGTGGTTGCGTCGCTCAGCCTGAAGTTCCACGACGGCCTGGCCGCGGCCGACATCGAAGCCTGCGTGAACCGCATCGAGGCGCGCATCGTTGCGGCACACCCCGAGGTGGTAATGCTGTTCGTCAAGCCGCAGACGCAGGCCGTGTGGGAAGAGAAGGTCAGGCGCCGCAATGACGCGGTGCGGGCCCACGAGGCCGGTGGTTGAAGCCGGTGCGTTGGTTGCGGCCGCCACCTTGACCGCGCGAGCCAAGTGGGCCGAGCAGGCCGAGCAGGCCGCATGGGCGGTAGGTGCCAGCAGCGAGGCAGGTCAGGCCGCGCCGCGAAAGCAGGAAAGTCCCCAGGCGGTGAGCTTGACTGGCAGATGGCAGTGCTGGGCCACGTCGGCGATTGCGAACCTGAACACCTGCACTTCCATGAAGGCTGGCGGCGGCAGCGCCATGCCGCGGGCGCGGTAGTAGTCGGCCACGTGCAGCCGCACTTCGTAGGTGCCCGTGGTCAGGGCCTGTGGGTGTGCCTCGATCCCGTCGACCACGCCGCTTGGGCCCACGGCCGACGACAGCACCAGCGCCCAGGGTGCGTCACTGCCGTGGCGGTCGACGTCGGGCCCCTCCAAGCGGTCGGCTAAGCGCTCACTTTCGCCGTCACCGGCATGGTCAGCTCGGCGGAACAGGTCGATCCGCATTCCGCTGGCGACAACACCGTTGGCCACGTCGACCACATGGATGGAAACCGGCTGCATGGGCGTACTCGCTTGTTGAAACACGTAGCATAAAGCGAGGCTTCGTTCCAAGCACGGCGGTGGCGTGGCATCGATCGGATTTGCATCCAGACATGCTGCACTTCCGCCGCCCCGCGGTCATCCGCTGCGGACATGGTCCATTGCGAATTCACGTTCTTGGGTCTACCGCAGGCCTGGGTGTGGGGCTGTAGGGGAGCCCGGTGCCACGGGCTGCTGGCGGTAGGGCATGGAGATACGGTGGCCGGGGCGGGACCACCGCCAACCTTGCCGCCGACGGAACGCCTCGTTGGCCGCCACGTCGCTGCCTTCCGCGTCAACGCCACCGCAATGCGGAAGTGCGAGTAGCGCCAGGGGCTGATGCTTCGTCTTTGTCCCTGGCGGTGCGTGCACACGAAGTCGCTGGCAACACCCCATGAGTCGTCGCCGCGTGCAGACTGGCACCGTTCTGTTCTGTCGCCGGCTGGGCCTGGCCGGTTCTACGCCTGCGGGGCTGATTCAGTGAACGACGAAATCGTAGGTCACCACTTCGCTCTCGACCATGTCGAGCACGTCGTTGAGCACGGCGTCGTCGTCCGTGCTGGACCAGGTTTCTTCAGGGTTGCTCGCGAACAGCGGCTCGATGGCCATGTCCATGAACACGCCATTGGGCAATTTCAAAACCGGCGTGCCCTCGGACGTGCCGACGAGTTCCCAGTCATCGGGGACGGACATTTCAAGCTGGATGGTGACGTTGAGTTTTTTCATTGGGAATTCGTGATGGTGGGGCTGGGGAGCGTAAATGTAGTCGACCACGGAGCCATGCAATGTGGCGGGTCTTGCGGCCAGAAGTGAGCAAAGTCAGACGCCAGGTGGTGGCTGGTCAAGCCTCGGCCCATGGGTTGAACAGCTGCACCGGCAAGTCGACGAAGTCCTTCGTGTTGCGTGTGACGAGCACCAGATCGTGCGCCAAGGCAGTGGCCGCCAGCAGGCTGTCGATGGCGGGCAGGGGCCGCCCGGCGTTCGCCACCAGACGGCCCCAGCGGGCTGCAACCCTTGCGTCCACGTCGAGAACACGCCCCGTGAAGAACAGCGGCAGGTCTGTCTCGAGCCAGTCCGTCAACGCTTGCCGGCGGGCCGTGTCGCTCACGCCTTCCACGCCCTTGCGGATTTCACCAAGCGTCAGCACGCTCAGGTACAAGGTCACGGGTGGGCGCCTGGTGAACCATGCAACCACGCTGGCGTCCGGCCCCTTGCGGCGCAGTTCCGAGAGCACGTTGGTGTCGACGAGGTAACTCAAAAGCCACTTTCGCGCGTTGCACTCTTGTCGCGGTCGAACTGCACATCGGCCGCGTCGAAGAGCGGCGAGCGTTGCATGAATTCGACCAGCGAACCCTGTGCCTGCGACAGGCGGTCAAAGGTGCCCCGCGACACCACGACAGCCACGGATTTACCATGCACCGTGATGTCCTGAGGCTGCGTTTGCGCCAACTTCACCACTTCCGACATCCGCGCCTTGGCGTCTTGCATTTGCCAGGTTTGCATTGATGCTCCTTGATTCTGACTTGTCTGGTCAGATTTTAAGTGAAGGAGTTGCCGGTCGTGCTCTTCGGCGGCGTAACGGTCACGAAGGTGAAAATTCGGCTGAAACGCGTTCCATGAACGTGTTCACTTCCCCCAGCTGTCCTTCATCCCTGCCGCCCGGTTGAACACCCGCGCGCCTTCCGCTCCGGCCTTGG
>JAQGNA010000668.1 GCA_028292075.1 Rhodoferax sp.
GGCAGACGGGCCGGCAAGGCGCGAAACGCCGCCTCGGTGCGGGCGAAACGTTCGCGCATGCCGTCGACCCAGGGCCAGGGGCCGCCGCCGTGCGAGACGAAATAGACGGGGAGCCGGGCGGCGGTGGAAAGCGGCGTGGCGGCTGCGGTCGATGTACCGGATGCGGAAGCAGTCATGGGAAAGGCCTTTACGGTGTCTGAGCAGTTGCGCTGCGCGCCAAGAGGAGCCAGGCGACGGCGCGGTCTCATTGGAGTCCATTAAATATAGCGACGCAGGCAAGCCACCGGTAGCCACCGCTTGCGAGAAGGACCGTGCCACAGGTGATGCAAATCGGGAGATGGCCGCGGCGCTGTGCACATTGCCCGGCCGCAGGGACACCCCTTGCGCTCTTCCGTCCTCGCCTGCCCGTTACGCCTCAACCCGGGTAGGCACGCGCGCCGGGCAACGCGGTGCGCGGCAGCATCGCGTGGATGCCCTTGTTGCCGTCGACCAGCTGGGTCACCCGCAGATCGCAAGCCAGGCTGCACAGGGTGTAGGCGTCGGCGGCGGGCAGGTCGCTCAGCTCGCCGATCCACTGGATCATTTGGCGCAGCGCCTGCTTGGCCGCGTCGTCCAGGTCGGGGTCGAGTCCCATGGCGATGTAGTGCGTGGGGGTGACGGCACGCGGAAAGCGCAGGCCGGCGTCCTTGTGCAACACCAGCTCGAAGGTGCCCGAAAGGCTGGTTTCCAATGCGGTTAGGCAGACTTCTCCGTCGCCCTGCATGCCATGCCCGTCGCCGGCCGAGAACAGCGCGCCTTCGGCCCACACCGGCAGGAACAGGCTGGTGCCGGGCACCAGTTCCTTCAGGTCGATGTTGCCGCCGTATTCGCGCGGTTCGATCGAACTTTGCGCGCCGTAGTGCGGTGGCGGCGCCACGCCCATGATGCCGAAAAACGGCGCCAGGGGCAG
The DNA here is from genome assembly GCA_028292075.1 of Rhodoferax sp. The sequence goes on from JAQGNA010000668.1 coordinate 950, forward strand.
CCGCGTGCCCCAGGGCATGACCGCCTCGTTGCGCGTGCGGTCGATGGGGATGTGCATGCGCCGCAGGTGCGGAAAGTCTTCGGGCAGCGTGCCGAGCAGCGGGCGCTGCACGTTGTAGCCCCAGTCCTGCCGCAAAGCTACCTCGCGCACCCGCACCTCGAGCATGTCGCCGGGCATGGCGCCCTGCACCGCCACCGGTCCGGTGAGGATGTGTCCGCGCATGCGCGGCTTGATGCGTTCGTGGATCTCGCGCAGCTCGGGCAGCACCTCGAACGGCGGGCCGGGCATGTCTTCCGGCGCACCCGACACGCAATGCAGCGTGACGGTGTCGCCCGAGGCGACGGTCAGCACCGGCGGCAGGGCGGCGTCGAAAAAGCCCCAGTGAACGGTCTCGGGCGAAGAATGAAGTTGGTGGTGGGTGGGCATGGTGACGCCAGTTTAGGCCGGCCGGGCACAACTTAGAAAAAGTGCTCGACGCCGTCGCGGTCGAGCAGGTAGCTGCGTGCAGCGTCACTTTCCTCGAATACCACGATGCCCAGGTACTGCCCGGGCCAGCCGGACCAGGCCGCGGCCCGATGGCGCTGCGGCAACGGGTCGCCTTCACGCAACCACGCCAAAGCGTCGGCGGGGCACAGCACGATCAACGACAACCAGTCGTCGAGCGCCACGCGGCGCCGGAAGCCCGCCACCGCCCCAACGATGCGGTCGGCGCAGCACTCGGGGTTCATGGGCGAGACCCCGCAGCCTTGCGCGCTGGCGTCAACGCGTGCCTGCCGCTTCGAGCTGGGCGACGGCATGGTGCACCGCGCCCAGTCGGGCTTCCTGCGCGCGCGACGATCGCACGATCTGGTCCATGATGTCGGACGCCTGTCGGGCCGAGGCCTCGATCTGCTTCATCACCCGGCCCGACTCGCTGACCTTTGAATTCCCCAGCTGCACCCGCTGCGCGGACGCAGAAATCAGGCCCTTGATCTCGCGTGCGGCCTCTGCGCTGCGCTGGGCCAGGTTGCGCACCTCGCCGGCCACCACGGCGAAGCCGCGGCCCTGTTCGCCCGCCCGCGCCGCCTCGACCGCGGCGTTCAGCGCCAGCAGGTTGGTCTGGAAAGCAATGCCGTCGATCAGGCCGACGATCTCGGAAATGCGGCGTGAATCGTCCTGGATTTGCTGCATGGTGACCACCGCGCCCTCCGACGCGATGGCGCCGTCAGAGGCGACGGAGCTCACCTGCAGCGTGTGGCTGTGCGCGTCATGGGCCCGCTGGGCGCTCTCGTGCACCAGGCGCCGGAGCTCCTCGAACGCGCCCTGCACCATGCGCGTGGCCTCGAACCGCGCGGTGATGTCGGTCGCGTACTTCACCACCTTGAACGGCCGGCCCATCTCGTCGAGCACCGGGCTGTAGCTGGCCTCGATCCACACGGTATTGCCCTGGCGACCCACCCGCGGAAACTGGCCCTGGTGGAACTGGCCCTCGCCCAATGCCTCCCAGAAGGCAAGGTACTCGGCGCTCTGGTGCTCTTGCGGAGGAACGAACATGCGGTGGTGGCGGCCGATCAGTTCGCTCTCGTGGCGGTAGCCGAGCGCATCCAGAAAGTTGCGGTTCGCGCGCAGGATGTGGCCTTTCAGGTCGAACTCGATCACCGCCTGGGCCCGGCCGAGCGCGGCAAGCTGGCTGTTGGCCTCGGCGTCGCGGCGCACCTGTTCGGTGATGTCCATGGCGTACTTGACCACGCGGACCACCCGGCCCGAGCCGTCTCGCACCGGGCTGTAATTGGCCTGCAGCCAGACCTCGGTACCGCCGCCGGTCAACCTCCTGCAGCGGCCCACGAAGGCCTCGCCACGGCGCAGCCGCTCCCAGAAATCGGCATAGTCCTGCGTGCCCTGCTCGGCCGGGTCAACGAACATGCGGTGGTGCTGGCCCTTGACCGCGGACAGGCCATAACCCATCAGCGCCAGAAAGGCATCGTTCGCGAAATCGATGGCGCCGCTGGGCTTGAACTCGATGACGGCCTGGTTGCCGTACAAGGCTTGCAACTGTCGGCGCGGGGTCGCCCCACGGCCGAATGCGCGGGCGACGAAGGAGGAAACGGAAAACATTGAAATTGACAGAGGTGCGTGGATAAATTGATTAAAACCGCGTTGAGCCTTTTGAAATCGGCAAAGTCTTTCAAGTCGCGCGGTGACCGAACGGTATTTTGATGTAACCGCACCAAAAAATTGTGTGGTTTAACCAACTCGACCGTAGAACTATTTCAATGAGGCTGATAGAAAAAAGCTGGCTTCGGCTGTTTTTTG
>JAQGNA010000676.1 GCA_028292075.1 Rhodoferax sp.
ATCTTCCGCGGCCGCATCATCGACGTCACTGAAAAAAGCTACACCATCGAACTCACGGGCGACCAGGGCAAGAACGACGCGTTCCTCGAAGCCATCGACCGCAGTTCGATTCTCGAGACCGTGCGTACCGGCTCCAGCGGCATCGGCCGCGGCGAACGAATCCTGCGCGTCTAGTTCGTTGGTGGAAGGATTCGTCCACGCGTGGGTTGACGGGCTCAGCGCGAACGGATTGTGCATAGGCGATACCGGTCAACGTTCGCCCTGAGCCTGTCGAATCGGCACTTTTGCCAAACTTATCTCTGGAGAAAAAAATGAAGGTTTTCTACGACAAAGACTGCGACCTCAGCCTGATCAAGGGCAAGACCGTCACGATCATCGGCTATGGCAGCCAGGGTCATGCGCACGCGCAGAACCTGAACGACAGCGGCGTCAAGGTGCTGGTCGGCCTGCGCAAGGGCGGTGCCTCCTGGTCGAAGGTCGAGAAGGCCGGCTTGAAGGTCGCTGAAGTCGCCGAGGCCGTGAAGGCCGCCGACGTCGTCATGATCCTGTTGCCCGACGAGCAGATCGCCAGCGTCTACAAGAACGACGTCGCACCGCACATCAAGCAGGGCGCATCGCTCGTCTTCGCGCACGGCTTCAACGTGCATTACGGTTTCGTTCAGCCCCGCGAAGACCTCGATGTCTGGATGGTGGCGCCGAAGGCCCCGGGCCACACCGTGCGCGGCACGTACACCCAGGGTGGCGGCGTGCCCCACCTCGTGGCCGTGCACCAGGACAAGAGCGGCAAGGCCCGCGACCTGGCCCTGAGCTATGCCATGGCCAACGGCGGCGGCAAGGCCGGCATCATCGAGACCAATTTCCGCGAAGAGACCGAAACCGACCTGTTCGGTGAACAGGCCGTGCTGTGCGGCGGTACCGTCGAACTGATCAAGGCTGGTTTCGAGACGCTGGTGGAAGCCGGCTATGCGCCTGAAATGGCGTACTTCGAATGCCTGCACGAACTGAAGCTGATCGTTGACCTGATCTATGAAGGCGGCATCGCCAACATGAACTACTCGATCTCGAACAACGCCGAATATGGCGAGTACGTGACCGGCCCGCGCATCGTGACCGACGAGACGAAGAAGGCCATGAAGGCGGTGCTGAAGGACATTCAGACCGGCGAATACGCCAAGAGCTTCGTCCTTGAAGCCACCGCAGGCCAGCCGGTGCTGATCAGCCGCCGCCGCCTGAATGCCGAGCACCAGATCGAAGTGGTGGGCGAGCAGCTCCGCGCCATGATGCCTTGGATCAAGGCCAACAAGCTGGTCGACAAGTCGCGCAACTGATCGACGCCCGATATGCACGAGAGGCCACTTCGGTGGCCTTTTTTTCGCCCGGATTTTGGCAAGACAGTTCGTTGCGCCGTTTCGTGAGTCACGTGATGCGCTGCCTTACACTTCCCGGTCTGCCACGGCGAACGCCACTCATTTCTCAGGGCCGCCCCTTCCTTGCAAGGGCAGGCCAATTCAACCTTCGAGGATCCCTTCATGCACGATGGCAACGACCCGGAAGACACTGCGGACAGCAATGTCCTGGTGCGCAAACGGCGCAAGGGCATTTACATCCTGCCCAATCTGTTTACCTTGGCTGCGCTCTTTGGCGGCTTCTATGCCGTGGTGATGGCGGTGAACGGCCGCTTCGACCTGGCCGCGACCGGCGTTTTTTGCGCCATGGTGCTTGACAGTCTGGACGGCCGCATCGCCCGCATGACCAATACACAGAGCGCGTTCGGCGAGCAGATGGACTCTCTGTCCGACATGGTGTCTTTCGGCGCGGCGCCGGCGCTCATTGCCTATGTGTGGTCGCTCAAGGAATTGGGGCGCTGGGGATGGATCGCCGCCTTCGTGTATTGCGCCTGTGCTGCGCTGCGCCTGGCGCGCTTCAACGTCAACACCACGGTGGTCGACAAGCGTTATTTTCAGGGCCTGCCGTCCCCGGCGGCCGCGGCCTTGCTGGCTGGGTTCATCTGGCTAATGAATGAGCTGGAGATCCCCGGTTCGCATGTGGCCTGGCCAACTTTCGGCCTGGCCCTCTACGCCGGCCTGACCATGGTGACCAACGTGCCGTTCTACAGCTTCAAGGACGTGCACATGAAGAAGAGCGTGCCCTTTGCCGCCATCGTGCTGATCGCGCTCGGCATCGCGGTGATCAACATCCATCCACCGACCGTGTTGTTCTCGGTCTTCGTCGTGTACGGGCTCAGCGGTTATGCGGTGTACGCCTGGCGCAAGACCAAGGGGCAGCAGACCAGCGTCATCAGCATCTCCACAGACGAACCGGACGAGCGCGGGCTGCACAAGTAAGGCAGCGACGTATTCCTCAAAGATTCCGTGAAAAAGTTGTGTTAGAGTGCGGCGCATGAACAAAATTTCGCTAGCGCTACTGCTAATCCCCTACGGGCGGAGACAGTAGAGCGCGCGCGAAAACTGTCATCACGGCCCGTCTGCACCAGCAACGGGCCGTTTTTCATTGGGTTGCTGGTTTTTTGAAACCGAACATCGAGAGACCATCATGTTGAAGCAACCGTCCACCAAATACCGTGCATTCGCACCGATTCGGCTCACAGACCGCACCTGGCCCGACGCCGTGCTGGAGCGGGCGCCGATCTGGCTGAGCACCGACTTGCGCGACGGCAACCAGGCGCTGATCGAGCCCATGGACATGGCCCGCAAGCTGAAGATGTTCGAGATGCTGGTGAAGATCGGCTTCAAGGAAATCGA
>JAQGNA010000682.1 GCA_028292075.1 Rhodoferax sp.
GCGTCGAGCTGCTGCTGACCCAGAACGTGGACGGCCTGCACGACCTGGCCGGCAGCCGGCGCACCACCGACCTGCATGGCCGCATCGGCACCGTGCGTTGCCTCGGCTGTGAGGCACGCTCACCCCGCGCCGAATTGCAGGTCGAACTGCGCCGGCGCAACCCCTCGTGGGCCGCGCTGGAGGCGGCGCCCGCCCCCGATGGAGATGCCGACCTCGACGGGCTCAATTTTTCCGGTTTTGACGTCCCTGCTTGCCCGGCTTGCGGCGGCATGCTCAAGCCCGACGTCGTGTTCTTCGGCGAGAACGTGCCGAGAGACCGGGTGGACGCCACTTTCGCCGCGCTGGCACGCGCCGATGCCGTGTTGGTCGCCGGTTCCTCGCTCATGGTGTATTCGGGCTTTCGGTTCGTGCAGGCAGCGGCCGCCGCGGGCAAACCCGTCGCGGCGGTCAACATGGGCCGGACGCGCGCCGACGACCTGTTCACGCTCAAGCTGGAACAGCCGGTGGGCGCGAGCCTCACCGCCCTGGTCGACCGGACGGCCGCGGCCTGAACCCGGCCCGGCACGCTTCTTCGTATCATCGTGGCCTCACGCAAAGGAGGCAGGATGAAGATCGCAGTCATGGGCGCGGGTGCCGTGGGTTGTTATTACGGGGGCATGCTCGCGCGGGCCGGCCATGAGGTTGTGCTGATCGGCCGGCCGCAGCATGTAGAGGCCGTACGGCGCGCCGGCCTGCTGCTCGATACGCTCACCTTCAAGGCGTATGTGGCCGTGGCGGCCAGCACCGAAGCGGAGGCCGTCACCGGCGCCCAGCTCGTGCTGTTCTGCGTCAAGTCGACCGACACCGAAATCGCTGCCGCCGCATTGCGCCCGCACCTTCTGCCAGAAGCCGTGCTGCTGACGCTGCAGAACGGCGTTGACAATGCCGACCGCCTGCAAGCGGCTTTGCCCTCCAACGAGGTCGCGGCATCGGTGGTCTATGTCGCCACCGAAATGGCCGGCCCGGGCCATGTGCAGCACAAGGGCCGGGGCGAACTGATCATCGGCGCATCGCGCTCGAGCACGGCCCTGGCCGTCATGCTGAACGCGGCCGGGGTGCCCACCGAGGTCTCGGGCAACGTGCGTGGCGCCCTGTGGTCCAAGCTGATTCTCAACTGCGCCTACAACGCCTTGTCGGCCATCGCGCAGCTGCCGTATGGCCGGGTCGTGCAGGGGGAGGGCGTGCCGGCGTTGATGCGCAGCGTGGTGGACGAATGCCTGAAGGTGGCGCAGGCGAGCAACGTGGTGGTGCCTGGCGATCCCCATGCTGCGGTGGAGCGCCTCGTGTTGTCGATGCCGACCCAGTTTTCTTCCACCGCTCAAGACCTGGCCCGCGGCAAGCGCAGCGAGATCGACCACCTCAATGGTTACGTGGCACGCACCGGCGAGGGGCTCGGCATCGCCACGCCGGTGAATCAGACACTGCACACCCTGGTGAAGCTCATCGAAAGCAAGTCGCCGGTTGACCCAGGCTGATGTCCGGGTTGCCTGCCGCTACTGCGCGGGCCGTGAAAACAGGCAATGCGCTCACACCACCGACTGCATCCAGTTCGTGATGCGGTCGCAGACTACTTCGCGCACCTGGTCTTCGGTGCGGCCTGAACGCACCAACACGTGGAAGCCATGGTCGGCGCCGTCCACGGTGTGCAGCGTGGCGCCGTGGCCCAGCGCCGTGGTGGTCTGGCGCAGCAGTGGCAGGTCGGCCAGCGCATCGCGGGTGCCCTGCACGAACAGCATGGGAATGCGCACATCGCCCAGGTGAGCCGCACGTGCGACCGAAGGCTTGCCGGACGGATGCAGGGGGAACCCCACGAACACGAGTCCGCGCACGTGTGGGAGCGGATCGATCGCCTGGGCCTGCGATGTCATGCGGGCGCCGAACGACTTTCCGCCTGCAAAAAGAGGCACGCCTTGCATTGCTTCGGCGGCCTGCGACACCGCCGCCCGCACCGCCGCATGGGCCACCTTCGGCGCGTCGGGCCGCTTGCTGCCCTTCTCTATGAACGGAAACTGGAAGCGCAGTGTTGCCACCCGGCGCGCGGCCAGGCTCGCGGCCATGGACATCATGAATTCATGCGCCATGCCGGCCCCCGCACCGTGGGCGAATACATAGCAGGCGTGGGCGTCGGCCGGAGCCTCCAGCAGGCCAGACAGCGAGTCGCCGCCGGGCAGCGCGATGCGGAGTGATGTGGCCGATGGGGCCGATGGGGCAGGCGGCGGTTTCATGCGGCGGCTTCAAAGTCGATGTGGCTCTTCGTCCCGTCCACCGACACCAAGCGCACGCGCAACCTGTCGCCCACGTCCAGGCCTTCGAATCCGCGCACGACGCGGCCTTCCAGCATGGGGCTCGCGATGCGCACGAAGGTGCCCTTGGGCGCAGCGCCGGTCACGATTGCGTCGAACGCCTCGCCGATGCGGTCTTGCAGCAAATAGGCGCCCGCTGCCTTCAGCACCTCCCGCTCGACCTTGCTCGCGTTGTCTTCCTGCAGCGTGCAATGCCCTGCGATGACCGTCAGCGCTTCGGCGGCGTAGGGAGGCGCCTCGCCGGCAATTGCGGCCTTGAGCAGGCGCTGAGTGATCAGGTCCGGATAGCGGCGATTCGGCGCGGTGGAATGCGCGTAGTCGTTGACGGCCAGGCCGAAGTGGCCCTGGCCGCCCGTGCCGGCCGGTGCAGCCAGATA
>JAQGNA010000697.1 GCA_028292075.1 Rhodoferax sp.
GCCGTCACCGCCTTCACGATGAGGTTGCCGAGAATCTTGAAGATCACCGGTCCGATGCGGAACTGCGGATCGTTGAGCGAGCCGCTGAGGGGCAGGTTCAGGTCGATCACGCCGTTGCGGTCGGCCAGCAGCGCCACCGCCAGCTTCACTGGCAGGCTGGCTGGCGCGCCGGCCACCGGTTCCCCAAAGGTCAGCTGGTTCAACACGATGCCGTTGGTGGCGGTGAGTTGGCCGTCGGGCTGCACCACGTAGTGCACGTCGACGCTCATCTTGCCGCGTTCGATGCCGTGGCCCACGTACTTGACGGTGTAGGGCGAAAGCGGCGGCAGTTCGAGGTCACGCACCTTGCCGACGATGTCCAGCGCCAGCGGTTTGGCCAGGGGATTGAGCTTGCCCTGGATGTCGAGGGAAGCGGTCCCCTCCGCCCGGCCGAGCAATTCGAGGTCGGCCAGTTGCGGCGCGCCTTCGGGTGCGACCGACGAGAACGCGCTCAGCTTGCCCGTGAGTTCGCTCAGGTTGGCGGTGTAGTTGGGCGTGACGAACCGGTCGGAAAACAGCACGCGGCCATTCACCAGGCTGATCGGCCCGAAGCGCACGATGGCCGCCGGACCCGCCCTGCTGGCGACGCTGAACGACGGGGTCGCCGCGCTGGCGCCTGGGAGAGGCGGGGGTGCGGTAGCCCTCGCACTCGCACCCGCACCCGCACCGACCTTCGCACCAGCAATCGCAGCGACGGCAGCGTCAGCCGGCGCACTCGCCGCCCGGGCCGTGGGCGTTGCACCGGCCGCGGCACCGGGCGTGCTTGCGGGGTCGCCAGACTTCACCAGGTCCTGCAGATTGATGCGGCCGTTCTCGTTCACGATGAGCCGGGCGTAGAAGTCGGTCAGCGCGGTTTCCTTCACGTCCACCATGGTGGACTTGCCCGGCGCCAGGGCCACGTCCAGACCGCGCAGGTTCAGAATCTTCCAGCTCAGCAGCTCGCGCCCGCGGGCCGCCACGGCCATTGCCGCGGGCTCGCCGGCCGCCGCGGCCTCGGTAGCGGCAGCCGTGGGCGTGATGCCGGCCACGCTGTTGGCCCGGAAGTCTTCGAGCGTCGCGTCGCCTGTCACCTTGAGGCTCGGCCCGCTGGTCGAATCGCTGAAGCGCAGGTCACCCTTGAAGCCGGTGTCGGCCCGGGCGATGTCGATGTTCAGCGCGGCGCCGAAGTACGGCTCGAATGCATGCAGCGGAAACTGCCTCAATTCGACCTGGCCCTGCGCCACCAGGGGCTGCAGCGCCAGGGTACCCCGGTAGGACAGCCGGCCCGGCTCCGTCTGGCCGGCGCCGATGCGGGCAGACACCGTGAGCGGCGACGCGGTACTGCTGCCGGGTGCCAGATTCTTTATCTGCACCTGCAGTGCGCTGACCTGAAAGGCCACCGCGCCACCAGCGGCACGGTCGGCCACAGCAATGTCGCCGCCCTCCAGCGAGAGGTCGCCTACCGCCACCTGCCAGGGCTTCGCGGCCGAACCGGATGGCGGGGCATCCTTGGCCGATGAAGATGGCGTTGCGCTGGTCACAGGGGCCTGTTTCATCCAGCTTTCGAACATCCACCGCCGATCGCGGCTTTTCTCGACGCGAACGGTGGGTTGCAGGATGGCAAGCTGGCCGATCCTTGCCGTGCGCTGCAGCAGGTCGATGTTGGCGTCGGCCAGCTGAACCTTGCGGATGCTGGCAAGTGGCCCTGCGGCAGGCGACGCGTCCTTCCCTGCGGCGGCGGGCAGCAGGGCCAGGCCATCGAGCGTGAGCTGGCGCGCATCGATCTTCAATGCGTCGGGCGCCTTCCAGGCAACGTCGACCTCTGCGCTCAGCTGGCCCACCAGCCGCGGTTCGAGAAGAGCGGCCAGATACGGCCCGCCCAAAGACAGCGGCACGCCGGTCAGCGTGGCATGCAGTTCGACCATCCGGTCGGTGGCCGATCCCTTGAACTGGAACGGACCGACGGCCACCGGCGCAAAGGCTTTGCTTACCGCTGGCTTGGTACTGGCGGTGGCCACGTTGGCCTTGCGCGAGACCTCCGCGGTCACCGGGGGTGCGGCCACGTCGAGCGCGGCGCTGCCTTCGAATGTGAGAGGAGGCGTGTCGGCGGCAAAAGGCCAGGTTACCGCCGTCGCCTCGAGCGCCAGGTCTTTCAGGGCCACGCCCGCCGGTTGGGCAAGGGGGTTGACCGAAGCGTCTGTCCATCGCAGGGCCCCATTTTTGAGGCTCAGCCGGGCCAGTTCCAGATGCCATGCAGGAGGGGGCGTCGCGCCCGGCGCACCCGCCGTAGACGCCGGCTGGCTGGCCGCGCGCGCAGCCGGCGAAGGGGCCGGCACCGCCCGATCAGATGTCGATGGTGCGGGCCTGGCATCTGCCAAGCCCATCAGGTTGATGCGGCCCCGTGCATCGCGGCTGACCGCCAGCCTGGGCGCGTTGAGCTCGAGGGCCGAGATCTTGGCGGTCTGCTCCAGGGGCCGCACGTCATCGAGCACCAGCTTGATGCCGTCGAAGGCCAGCGCCTCCTGGCCGGCCCGGTCGTCCATCTTCAGCTTTTCGGCCTGCACCACGCCGCTCAATCTGACGGACATCCGGGGTTGCTGCTCGAACTGCAGGCGCAGGTCGGCCTGCACCTCGCCCTCCTGCAGCTTGAGCGGCAGGCTATCGGGCAGGTAGGCAAGATACGGGGCGAGGTTGAAGTCGACCAGCTTGAAGCTCGCGTCGGTCTTGCGAGAGACCGCGAACGGCGTGCTCTGGGCCGCCGAATCGAAACGGCTGCCGTTGAACTGGAACGCCAGGTGGGGCTCCACTTTCACTTCTCGCTGGGAATCGAGGTTGCTCAGGAACGGCACGGCGAGGTGCATGTCCCGCAAGGTGTGCACGCGGCGTCCGACCGCCTGGTCATCGAAGTCGACTCGCCCGCCGGTCAGCTCGACGTTGTAAAACGCGAAACGCACCGGCTCGCCGG
>JAQGNA010000087.1 GCA_028292075.1 Rhodoferax sp.
GGCGCTCGGCCTGACCGGCGTGCGTGGCGCCTATGCCATCGCGCCGCAAGACGCAGCCGACGCGGTGCGCGATCTGGCGCGGCTCTGCCCCTCCTGGCCGGTGGGCGTGCATGGTGTGGCCATGCTGCAGGCCTGGCCCGGCGCTTCCGTGCAGGCCTGGCTCAAAGACAGCGTCGCCACGCTGCGCGGCTGGAAGGCGCGCCAGCTGGCCCTCTGCGAGGCGCTGGGCTGGGCTTGCCGGCCGAGCCATGCGAACTTTTTCGTGGCGCGGCCGCCGGGGTCGGAGCCCTTGGCGAGCCCTTCCGGCTTGCTGCCGTTCCTGCGGCGATGCGACGTCAAGCTGCGCGACACCACCTCGTTCGGCTTGCCCGGCGAGGTCCGGCTGGGTGTGTTGCCGCCCGCTAGCCAGGATGCACTAGGTCTGGCGGTGCACCGGTGGCAGGCGTCTCGGGCCGTTGCCGACCCCGGGCCGGGGTCGGCGTGATGCCGGTGGTTCCCGCTCCCTCCGCCATCCCCTCGATGCCGGCCATTCCCGGGAGGCCTGGTACGCCCGACACCGCTGCCACCTCGGCACTGATCTCGGTGCAGAGGTCGAGCATCCACCCGTCGTCGAACGACATTTCCTCCATGCGGAAATAGCGGCCGTCCAGCAGATCGACGGTGAAGCTGCGGCGTGCCTGGCTGCGGCGCTTGGCGTCGGCCGCCTCGAGCCAGCGGTCGATGTCGGCGGTCTCGATGCGTGGCCCCACGCCCTGCGCATGGCAGTGCCGCACGATGTCGGCAAAGCTGCGCGCCTGCGGCGTGACCGCATAGATCTGCAGGAACACCGGATTGGCCCAGGCGAGTCGGTCCGAGGGGTCGAACAGTGCCGCGCCCACGCCGCCCAGGTCCAGGCCGGCGAGCACCCGCCGCGCGAACATGCCTTCGTCGCCCGGCCGGCGCCCGCCGCCATCGGCTGGCACCAGCGGGGCAGGGCGGCTGTCGCCGGCGGTGACCACGCAGTCGCGGCCGTGGTCCTTGGCGCGGTACAGCATCTGGTCGGCGAGCCGCATCCAGGCTTCATGGTTCGGCAGGTCGAGCGTGAGCGCGGCGACGCCGAAGCTGGCGGTTACGCCGGCCTGCGGCAACAGCGGCTCGGCGCGCAGCCGGGCTTGCAGCCGCTGCATCAGTTCGCTGGCTTCGCGGGGCGTGGTGTGCGGCAGCAGGATGCCGAACTCTTCGCCACCATAACGCCCCGGCGTGTCGGTACGGCGCAGGCTTTCCGTCAGTCGCTGGGCGAAGCCGCGCAAAACCTCGTCGCCGGCCGCGTGGCCGAAGCTGTCGTTCACGCGCTTGAAGTGGTCGAGGTCGACCAGCACCAGCGTGGCGATCTCGCCCGAGCGCTGGAAGCGTGCGAACTCGTGCCGCACCATGGCTTCCCAGTGGCGCCGGTTGTACAGGCCGGTCAGGCCATCGTGCTGGCTCAGGTGCGCCAGTTCCTCGCGCTGGCGCTTGAGCTTGGTCAGCGCCCGGTAGGTGATCTGCCCGACCGAGATCGGATGCAGCAACAGCAGCGGCAGCGAGCACAGCACCTGCGTCATGGTCGACTCGGGCCGCCACTCCACGCCGAAGATCACCATGCCGACGGCCACGCCAGCCACGTGCGCCAGCATGCCCCGCACGAACTGGCGGCCGCCGCCGGCGATCATGCTGTCCATGCCCATCAGCGTGAGCATCAGGATGCTCGGCAAGGCGTTGAAGGCCATCGCGGCGATCCACAGGCCGCCGAAGAAATGGTCGATGAGGAGCGAGCGGCGCTCTGCCCGCACGCCGTCGCCCATCTGGCGCGCCGACAACCAGGCCACATGCGGCCATGCCAGGCCGTGCAGCGCCAGGCCCGCCCAGACCCACCACGGCGTGGGCTGCGCAACCAGCACGCTGGCCACCGACAGGAAACCCAGCGCGAGGCCGACCACCCGCGGCGCATAGCTCGCCCGGGCGAAGTTGTAGGAAGGATTGCGATCGGTCGTCACGGGGCGCTCACGGCGAAAGGCATGGCGAGTTCGGCGAGCCAGGCCTCGAAGGCTTCGGCCGGCATGGGTCTGGCGAACAGGTAGCCTTGCAGCACGGGGCAGCCGCGTTCGGCCAAAAAGCGGCGTTGCGCCTCGGTTTCGACACCTTCGGCCACCACCTGCAACCCGAGGCTTTCGCCGATGCGCAGCACCGAGGTGGTCAGGGCGCGGGCCGCGTCGCTGTGCGCCAGGTCCTGCACGAAGCTGCGGTCGAGCTTGAGCTCGGCGATGGGCAGGCGGTGCAGATAACCCAGGCTCGAATAGCCGGTGCCGAAGTCGTCCATCGACAGGTGCACGCCCAGCGCGTGGACGGCCTTGACGGTGGCCAGCACCTTCGGGTCGGGGTCGAGCATCACGCTCTCGGTCATCTCCAGCGTGAGTTCGCTGGGGGGCAGGCCGTGCTTGCGCAGCAGTTGCGCAACCTCGACCGGCAGCTCGGCGTTCTGGAAGTTGCTGGCCGACAGGTTGACCGCCATGCCGGGCACTGGAATCCTGCGCCGCCGCCATTCGGCCAGCTGGCCGCAGGCCCGGCCCAGCACCCAGTGGCCGAGTTCGTGCATCAGGCCGCATTCTTCGGCCAAAGCGACGAAGCGCATCGGCGGCACGGCACCCAATACCGGGTGCTGCCAGCGCAACAGCGCCTCCAGGCCGAGCAGGTGACGCCCGCTTGGGTCGACCTGCGGCTGATAGTGCAGCGCCAGGCTGTCGTTGCGCAGCGCCAGCCGCAGGTCGGCCTCAAGCATGGCGCGTTCCTCGGCGGCACGGTTCAGCTCGGCGCTGAAGAAACGGAAGCCGCCCTTGCCGCTGTTCCCGCCCTTGCCGCTGTGCCCGCTGTTCCCGCTGTTCCCGCCCTTGCCACGAATGCCGCCCTTGCCGCTCTTGCCACCGTGCTTGGCCTCGTTCATCGCGATGTCGGCATGCCGCATCAGGGTGTCGACGTCGGTGCCGTCGTCTGGCGAAACCGCGATGCCCAGGCTTGCGCCGACCTGCAGCGTGAGGCCGAGGGCCAGCACCGGCGCATGCGCCGCCTCGGACAGGCGCTCGGCCACATGGGCCGCCTGCTGGGCCGTGCAGTGCGGCAGCAGCAGGATGAATTCGTCGCTGCCCAGCCGGCCCAGGGTGTCGGTGTCGCGGGCCACGGCCTGGAAGCGGCCAGCCAGCACGCGCAGCAGTGCGTCGCCCACGGCATGGCCGTGGCTGTCGTTGATCTGCTTGAAGCGGTCGAGGTCGAGGTGCACCACCGCCAGCGGCATGGCGCTGCGGCCCGCGTCGAAGATCGCCCGCTCGGCCTTGGCATGCAGCGTGGCGCGGTTCGGCAGGCCGGTGAGGGTGTCGAAGAACACCAGCTTGTGGATGTGCGTGCGGACCTTCTCGCGTTCCAGCATCAGCACGCACAGGTGCAGGCAGACGTCGACCAGGCGCTGGTGCAGCGCGTCGGGGCCGCGGTTCTCGCGGTAGTAGAACGCGAACGTGCCCATGACCTCGCCGTCGCCGCTCTTGATCGGACTCGACCAGCAGGCTTTGACGCCGAGCGGCAGGAAGAGGTTCTTGAAATCGCGCCAGAGCGGGTCGTGCGCGATGTCGGTCACGGCCACCGCCTCGCCGCGCCAGGCCGCCGTGCCGCAGGAGCCGGCCTGCGGCCCGATCGGAACGCCGTCCAACGCCTGCGAAATATGCTCGGGCATGCTGGGCGCGGCCAGCGGCCGGACCCGCCCGTCGACGTCGATGGCCAGCACCGTGGCCAGCACCTCGGGCGCGATGCGTTCCACCTCGCGGCACAGCAGCACCATCACCTCCCGCATAGGCATCTCGCGCACCATGGCGGCCAGCACCTTGTTCTGCAGCACTTCGTGCATCTTGGTCGCGGTGATGTCGGCCATGACGCCAAGCACGTTGACAAGCTCGCCCGTTTCGTCGAATACCGGGTTCATCGTCACCGACACCCATAGCGGGCGCCGCGCCTTGGTGTAGACCAGCAGGTCGGTGCTCATGCCAGCGCGTGCGTGGGCATAGGAGCGCATGTTGTCCCACAGCTGGCGCAGGGTGTGGGCATCGGTGCTGGGGCCGGCCAGCACTTCGTCGGGGCGCAGTCCCTGCATGTCGGCCAGCTCGAAGCCGAGCATGCGCGTCACGCCGCCATTGATCGCAACCACTTTGCCTTGCGGATCGCCGACGATGGTGGCGTTGTCGCTGGCGTCGATGGCGCGGGCAATCTCGAACAGCGGGCGCCGCTGCCGCACGGCTTCGGTGATGTCCTTCACCAGCGCCAGCCAGGACGCGCCGGTGCCATGCCCCGGCATGCCGGCGGCCGGCATCGCGCTCAGGGTGCATTGCACGCGGCGGGGTGGCGCAGATTCCGGCACGCCCGTGGAATGAAGGTCGAACTCGACTGGGCAGGCCGACAGGCGGACGAAATCGCAAACGCCGTCGTGCAGCAGCGCGGCAGGCAGCAGGGCGGCGACGGGGTGTCCGCAAATGAGGTTGCGTCCGCGGCCCCAAAGCCGCTCGGCGGCGGCGTTGCAGAAGGTGACGACTTGCCGTGCGTTGATGATGACGACGGCGTCAGCCATGGGTTCCAATGCGTCGGTCAAGCCGGCGCTCAGGCTCGGAACAATGTTGACGACTTGCATAGAGGTTCCTTGGAATTGCCTTTTACCCTGTCGAGCGTAGCGGTATATGAAGGTGTATGCCGCCCCGCCTCGAACCTGGGAGACAACATTGTGTGCCATTTTTCACGCCAATCGTGAGGTGTTTCCCTTAGCGCTTGCCTCTTCTTGAGCATGCGCAAGGTCCGTTGATACACCGGCGCTGCACGGGTGTTGTGACGCGCTAAGCTTGGCGGCTTTTTCAGACCCTCTCCCCCGAATGCCTCAGTCTCCTTCCGTTGCTCCTGTTCGCCTCGCGGGCGCTTGCCCATGACCGCCCATTGCGTGATGATGCTCGGCACCACCAGCGGGGCCGGCAAGAGCTGGTTGGCCACCGCGCTCTGCCGCTGGTATGCCCGCCAGGGCCTGCGCGTGGCGCCGTTCAAGGCGCAGAACATGAGCAACAACGCCCGCGTGGTGGCGGCCGATCGGCGTGACGGCGAGGATGGCGATGGCGGCGGTGAGATCGGCAGCGCGCAGTACTTCCAGGCCCTTGCTGCGCGCGTGGCGCCCACCGTGCGGATGAACCCGCTGCTGCTCAAGCCCGAGCGTGACACCCACAGCCAGGTCGTGCTAATGGGGCAGGTGAGTGCCGAGCTCACCGGCATGCCGTGGCGCGAGCGCAGCGCCAGGGTCTGGCCCACGATTGCCGCGTCGCTCGACGCGCTCAGGGCCGCACACGACGTGGTGGTGATCGAAGGCGCGGGTTCGCCGGCCGAAATCAACCTGCATGCCAGCGACATCGTCAACATGCGGGTCGCGCTGCACGGCCAGGCGCGCTGCCTGCTGGTCAGCGACATCGACCGTGGCGGCGCCTTTGCGCATCTCTACGGCACCTGGGCACT
>JAQGNA010000703.1 GCA_028292075.1 Rhodoferax sp.
TGACGTATTCGCCGGGCTCGCGGGTGATGTAGTGCTCCCCGGTCTCGGCACTGCGCTCCGTGACCTTGGCGGCGAGCAGCGTGGAGTTGGCGGCAACCAATGCCCGCACGCTGTTGCGCTCACGGCTCAGCAGCGCCATGCGGGCTGCAAAGCGCAGTGCGGCGGCGCCGGGGTTTGCCGGCAGCAGCAGGTCGAGCAGTTCGCGGATGCGCAGCACGCGTTCGCGCATCTGGCGCAGGCGGAACACCATGCCCACCGAAATGCCGTTTTCCTCGAGGTGGGTGTAGACGGTGGAGGCGGCATGGCGGCAGGCGTCGAGCCGTTCCCGAAACTGCTGCACGGCCGCCGCGAGCGGCACGGTGCGGTGTGGGCGATGGGCGAGTTCGTCGCGCAGCGCCTGCACGTCCTGGTCGAGCGCATGGAAGGGCCGCGCATCGCGCACCTTTTCGCTCATGCGCAGGCGAAGCTCGGGCGAGAAGCCCGCGGCCTGCATCTGCGTGGTGCAGTAGGCAATGGCGTCGAGCACGACGCCCTGCCAGTCGTCGGCCGGGCGCACCTCGGGCGACGTGGCTGCCGGGTCGGCAATGGTGGTGGCGTTGGAGGAAGCAACGGCCGTTGCGGCGCCGTCCAGCGGGCGGCCACCGGTCAGCAGCCAGGCCAGGCGGGCCGCCTGGTTGTCGTCCACCGCGGACAGCCAGCGCGCGTCGGCCGCACTCGAAAACACCATGGAGAACAGCTCCGAGGCGTCCACGGTTTCAGGCGTGCCCGGCAGCAGCTTCCGGCGCATGCGCTCGCCCAGCTCGCTCAAAAAGGCGGTGCGCGGCGCGAAGCCGAAGTCGGCCAGCAGCGTGGTGATGTCGACCGAATGAACCAGGCGCTGCCACCAGGCCTGCAGGAGCGCCTGCAACTCGGGCCGCGCTTCGATGGCGTCCATGAACAGTTGCAGGCGGCTGACGGCGGCCTGCGGCGGCTTGTTGTCGCCACGCACCCAGGCCACCATGCGGATCAGCCAGATGTTGCGGCGGGCGAGGTCAGCGTCGGGGTCGAGGGTGGAAAGAAGGCTGTGCAGATCGGTCATGGGCAACGGGTTCAGTGCAGCACGCGCGCCGCGGCGTCGCCCTGCGGGCCCGTCATGCCATGGGCGTCGAGAATGAAAGCCGGTACTGCCACATCGAAGCGCTCGCCGTCTTCGGCCACGCAGAAATAGCTGCCACGCATGGCGCCGCTGGCGGTGCGCAGGCGACAGCCGCTGGTGTACTGGAACGACTCGCCGGGCTTCAGCAGCGGCTGCTGGCCCACCACGCCGAGGCCCTTCACCTCTTCGGTGTGGCCGCGGCTGTCGCTGATCGTCCAGTGCCGGCTGATCAGCTGGGCCGGCACGTCGCCGGTGTTGTGGATGGTGATGGTGTAGGTAAAGCTGAAGATGGACTGCTCGGGCGCCGACTGCTCGGGCACGTACTGCGGTTGCGCTTCCACCGAGAACTGGTATTTGGGCATGGCGGCATCCTAACTGGAATGGCTCCTGCGAAAATACAAGCGGTAAATTCCCTTGTCCCAAGTTTTTTCGAGTCTATTTCTGGCATTTTTTCGGATGCCGCAAGCGCCATGTCCTCTACCTACCGCATCGCCCCCTCCCTGCTGTCCGCCGACTTCGCCCGCCTCGGCGACGAGCTGAAAAACGTCATCCAGGCCGGTGCCGACTGGATCCACTTCGATGTGATGGACAACCACTACGTGCCCAACCTGACGTTCGGCCCGATGATCTGCAGCGCGCTCAAGCCGCATGCGCGGCGCGCCGACGGCACGCCCATCCCGATCGACGTGCACCTGATGGTGCAACCGGTCGACGCACTGGCCGCCGCCTTCGGCGACGCCGGCGCCGACTTCATCAGCTTCCACGCCGACGCCACGCCGCACGTGCACCGCAGCGTGCAGGCCATCAAGGCCAAGGGTTGCAAGGCGGGGCTGGTGTTCAACCCGTCGGCCAGCCTCGACGTGCTGGACTGGATGATCGACGAGATCGATATGGTGCTGATCATGAGTGTGAACCCCGGCTTCGGCGGGCAAAGCTTCATCGACTCGGCGCTGCGCAAGATCGAGCTGGTGCGGCGCCGCATCGACGCCACCGGGCGCGACATCCGGCTGGAAGTGGATGGCGGCATCAAGACCGACAACATCGCGCGCGTGGCCTCGGCCGGGGCGGATACGTTCGTGGCGGGGAGTGCGATCTTTGGCAAGCCGGACTACGCGGCGGTGATTGCGGGGATGCGGGGGGAGCTGGCTGCAACGAAGGGCTGAAGTCTTGAGGAGACGGGGCGCCGTTGACGCTGTTCGTGCAGTGCGATTGCGGGGGCTGGTGCGGATGCTTCGACAGGCTCAGCACGAACGGGTAATTGGGGCGCGCGGACCTGGCCATCCCAGGCACCTACCGAGGCACCCATCCCAGGCACCCATTTCCATCCATCACCATCCATCACCACCCATCACCACCCATCACCGCCCCTCAATCCGCCGAATTCAACGCCCCCAAATTCAGCACCCGCAACCCTCCGTACTCCACCCGGATACTCCCCTGCGCCTCGAGCGCATTCAGCGCCTCGTTCACCCGCTGCCGCGACAGCCCCACGAGGTATGCCAGCTCCTGCTGCGTGATCCGCAGTGTCTGCCCCACGCCGGGATAGAGAATCGGATTGAACAGCGCCGCCAGGCTTCTTGCGACGCGCACATCGGGGTTGTTCATGCGGTCGATGGCGCGGGCCGCGATGAACTGGCCCAGGCGTTCGTTCAGCTGGTTCATCACGAAGCGGTTGAAGCCCAGCGA
>JAQGNA010000723.1 GCA_028292075.1 Rhodoferax sp.
TGGTCGACGCGCTGAAGCGCGCCTCGGCCGAGCGCATCAGCGCCGTGATCCCCTACTTCGGCTACGCCCGGCAAGACCGCCGTCCGCGTTCGGCCCGCGTGCCGATCACGGCCAAGGTGGTTGCCAACATGCTGCAGGCCGTGGGCGTTGACCGCGTGCTCACCATGGACCTGCATGCCGACCAGATCCAGGGCTTCTTCGACATTCCGGTCGACAACATCTACGCCTCGCCGGTGCTTCTCGGCGACGTGCGCCAGAAGAAATACGACGACCTGATCGTCGTCTCGCCCGACGTCGGCGGTGTGGTGCGTGCGCGTGCCCTCGCCAAGCAGCTCGGTTGCGACATGGCCATCATCGACAAGCGCCGCCCGAAGGCGAATGTCAGCGAAGTGATGCACGTGATCGGCGAAATCGACGGCCGCAATTGCGTGATCATGGACGACATGATCGACACCGCCGGTACGCTGGTCAAAGCCGCCGAAGTGCTCAAGGAACGCGGCGCCAAGAAGGTCTATGCGTATTGCACGCACCCGATCTTCTCAGGGCCGGCCATCGAACGCATCGCCCAGGGCTCGGCCCTCGACGAGGTCGTCGTCACGAACACCATCCCGCTCAGCGAAGCGGCGGCGGCGTGCAAGAAAATCCGCCAACTTACCGTGGCACCGCTGATCGCAGAAACGATCCAGCGCATTGCGAACGGCGAGTCGGTGATGAGTTTGTTCTCGGACCAGGACAACCTGTTCTGATCCCGGGCAAAAAGTGAGCCTGCGGGCGCAACCCCCAAGCGGGGTCTGCGCCGCGGGCTTTTTTCAAAACGAGGTGACATTGGTCGCGATGCACCTCTACAGGAGTTGATTATGAAATTCGTCGCTTTTGAGCGCACATTGCAGGGCACGGGTGCGAGCCGCCGTCTCCGCATCTCCGGCCGCACGCCTGGCATCGTCTACGGCGGTGTCAACGAGGCCACCCGCATTGAACTGGACCACAACGCTCTGTGGCACGCCATCAAGAAGGAAGCCTTCCACGCCAGCATTCTGGACATGGAACTGAATGGCGCCGTGAGCAAGGTTCTGTTGCGCGACGTGCAAATGCACCCGTACAAGCAACTGATCCAGCACATCGACTTCCAGCGCGTCGAAGCCAACACCAAGCTCACCATGAAGGTGCCACTGCACTACAGCGGTGAAGAAGAGTCTGAAGCCTTCAAGGTCGACCATTGCCTGATCACCCATGTTCTGAACGAACTGCAAGTGACCTGCATGCCTGGCGATCTGCCCGAGTTCATCGCGGTCGACCTGACCAGCCTGAAGAAGGGTACCTCCCTGCACGTCAAGGACATCACGCTGCCAAAGGGCGTGAGCGCACTGATCAAGGGCAAGGAAAACCCGGTGCTCGTCTCCGTGGTGGCCAAGGCCGAAGAAGTGGAGCCGGATCCAGCCGCCGCAGCCGCTGCTGCTGCCCCTGCCGGCAAGGCAGGCGCCAAGCCCGCCGCAAAGCCAGCCGCCAAGACCGCCAAGAAATAATTCAGGCTGTACTCGGCGTCAGGCAACTTCGTCAAAAGTTGCCTTCGGCTCAAAAGGCCCGCTTCGGCGGGCCTTTTTCATGGCGGTCCCCAGCTGCACTCTCTCCGCCCCCACCCCGGATAATCGCCCCATGATCAAACTGTTTGTCGGCCTCGGAAACCCGGGGCCCGAGTACGAAGCCACGCGGCACAACGCCGGGTTCTGGTGGATCGAGGCGGTGGCCCGTGAGCTGAAGGTCCGCCTGGTGCCCGAAAAGACCTATTACGGCCTGGCCGCGCGCACCGTGATCGACGGCGAAACCCGCTGGTTGCTGGCACCGCAGACGTTCATGAATGCGTCTGGCAAATCGGTCGCCGCATTGGCGAAGTTCTTCAAGATCGAGCCGTCCGAGATCCTGGTGGCCCACGACGAGCTCGATGTGATCCCAGGTCAGGTCAAGGTGAAGTTTGGCGGAAGCCACGCCGGCCATAACGGCCTTCGCGACATTCATGCCCAGCTCGGCAGCGGAGACTACTGGCGCCTGAGGATCGGCATCGGCCACCCTGGCGTGAAGGACCAGGTGCTGCATTGGGTGCTAAAAAAGCCGTCGCAGGAACACCTTCAAGCCATCGAAGAAGCCATGGACCGCACGCTCAAGGCGCTGCCGGAAATGCTCGCAGGCGACATGGAGAAATCGACCATGCTGATCCATACCACCAAGCCGCCCCGGCCGAAGCCGCCAAAGCCGCCCCTGCCTTCTTAGGCAGCGGAGCCGGCGCCACCCGGCGCTTAGGGTTTGACGGCGGTTGCCGCAGGTGCGATTTCCGCCTTGATTTCAGACTGGAGACGGCGGTACTTCTGCCACAGCGTCTCCTTGTCTTCGACGAACGCCGGGTTCACCGGAATGCACGACACCGGGCAGACCTGCACGCACTGCGGCTCGTCGAAGTGGCCGACGCATTCGGTGCACTTGTGCGGATCGATCTCGTAGATCTGCTGACCCAGGTAGATGGCGTCGTTCGGGCACTCAGGTTCGCACACATCGCAGTTGATGCATTCGTCGGTGATGATCAGCGCCATGCCAGGCTCCCCGCGCTCAGGCGCGCAAAGCTGGCGCCGCGGGGCGCCATGACCGGGTGGAGTACATCGACTTTCATGGAGTGATTATCGCGGCATCGGGCCAGCCCTGACGCCAGAGCGGGAAAGCTGCCCGCGCCCACGTGCGGCTGAGGCACACTGCAATCTCGCGCCCTGGCCACGACCCGCGACCCATGACCATCGACCATCGACCATCGTTGCAACCTACCATCGCCGCCCCAACATGTCCGATCAAGCGAACCTGCACGACCTGCCCGCCCATACCCTGTTGGCGGCCTACCGCAACAAGAGCCTGTCGCCCGTCGAGGTGACCAAGGCACTGCTCGAACACATCGCACGGTGGGAGCCCCATCTGCGGTCGAGCTACCTGCTGCGGCCCGAGCTGGCAATGGCCCAGGCCAAGGC
>JAQGNA010000033.1 GCA_028292075.1 Rhodoferax sp.
TGATCTTCTGGCAGTGCGCGTCTTCCGGCGTGACCGAGTGGCGCGAGATGAGTTGTTCGGTAAGTTGCAGGGTGCGGCTCATGCGGGGGCTCCAAAAACGAGGTGACGGCGAGCGCGGGGTGGGACCGCCATTCTTCCAGAATGCCGGGCGGCCGGCATGCCGCTCGCCGGGTTGCAAGCTGAGAGGTTCGCAGCCTCAAGACGAGCGACACGCGCGCGCGTTCGTGGGGGCACGCAGGGTTGGCGCGCGCCGGGCGGAGCTCAGTGCTTCACGTCGAGCGTGATTTCCGTGAAGGACGCTTCGCTTTCCGGCTCGGGCGGCGGCGCGATCGGGGCGGCAGCCCGGATGAAATCGTTTTGCAGGCGCCACATCAGGTTGGTGGCCGAATCGGCGTTCAACAGGCCCTCCTTGCGGTCGATGATGCCTTCGCGGATCAGTCGGGCGATGTCGGCTTCGAAGGTCTGCGAGCCGTCGGCCATCGACTTTTCCATGGCCTCCTTCACCGCGCCGAAATCGCCCTTCTCGATGAGGTCGGTCACGAGGATGGTGTTGAGCAGCACTTCCACCGCCGGCACGCGGTCGCCAGCGGGGGTGCGCAGCAGGCGTTGCGACACCACGGCCTTGAGGCTCGAGGCCAGGTCGCCAAGCATGGTGGCACGGGTCTCGACCGGGTAGAAATTCAGGATGCGGTTCAGCGCCTGGTAGCTGTTGTTGGCATGCAGGGTGGCCAGGCAGAGGTGGCCGGTCTGGGCATAGGAGATGGCGGCCGACATCGTCTCGCGGTCGCGGATCTCGCCGATCAGGATCACGTCTGGCGCCTGGCGCCGCGCATTTTTCAGGGCCACCTGCAGTGAACTGGTGTCGCTGCCGACCTCGCGCTGGTTCACCACCGATTTCTTGTTGCGGAACAAATATTCGACCGGGTCCTCGATGGTCAGGATGTGGCCGCTCGAATGCGTGTTGCGGTGGTCGATCATGGCCGCCAGCGTGGTGGTCTTGCCGGCGCCGGTCGCGCCCACCACCAGCAGCAGGCCGCGCTTTTGCAGGATCAGGTCACCGAGTGTGGACGGTACCTTCAGCGAGGCCAGGGACGGGATCTCGCTGGTGATGTAGCGGATCACCACCGCATAGGAGCCGCGCTGGCGCATGGCACTCACCCGGAAGCGGCCGACGCCGATCATCGAGATCGCCATGTTCAGTTCGCCGGTGGACTCCAGTTCCTGGATGCGGCCGGGCGGCACCACTTCGGCCAGCAGGCTGCGCGGCGCATCGGCACCGAGCAGTTGGCTGTTGATCGGGACGGCCTGGCCGTTGATCTTGATGAGCGCCGGTGCGTTGGCCGACAGGTAGAGGTCGGAGGCGCGTTTTTCCTGCATCAGGCGCAGGATGCGTTCCATGGTGCTCATTTCACGCACCCCCAGAAGGCTGTGGCACACCCCCAGATCGCGCACCGCGTGTCGCTTCCACCCCCTGGCAGGGGGCGACACCTGCGGCCTGGCGGAGCCAGTTCCGCGGTGTCCCTCGAAGGGGACGGGGCGAGCGCGGCGGAGGGGTTGTGCATGTGTCAGTCTCGCAGCAGGTCGTTCAGGCTGGTCTTGGCGCGGGTTTGCGCATCGACGCGCTTGACGATGATGGCGGCGTAGAGGCTGTACTTGCCGTCATTCTTGGGCAGGCTGCCACTGATGACGACGGAGCCCGAGGGGATGCGGCCGTAGCTGATCTCGCCGGTGGCCCGGTCGTAGATCGGGGTGCTCTGGCCGAGGTACACGCCCATCGAGATGACGGAGTTCTCCTCGACGATGACGCCTTCGACCACTTCGGAACGGGCGCCGATGAAACAGTTGTCTTCGATGATGGTGGGGTTGGCCTGCAGCGGCTCGAGCACGCCGCCCAGGCCCACGCCGCCGGAGAGGTGAACGTTCTTGCCGACCTGCGCGCAGGAGCCGACGGTGGCCCAGGTATCGACCATGGTGCCTTCATCGACATAGGCGCCGATGTTCACGTAGCTCGGCATCAGGATCGCGCCCTTGGCGATGAAGCTGCCGCGGCGGGCCACGGCCGGCGGCACCACGCGCACGCCGGTGGCCTTCATTTCGTCGGCGCTCAGGTGGGCGAATTTGGTGGGCACCTTGTCGTAGAAACCCAGTTGGCCTGCCTGAATGAGTTCGTTGTCCTTCAGGCGGAACGACAGCAGCACGGCCTTCTTGATCCACTGGTGCACCGTCCACTGGCCGACGGCTTCGCGGGTGGCAACGCGCAGGGTGCCGTTGTTCAGTTCATGGATCACGTGGTCGACGGCTTCGGTGACCTCTTTCGGCGCCGAGGCCGGCGAAAGATTGGCGCGGTCTTCCCAGGCGGCGTCGATGGTGTTCTGCAGTTGCTGTGTCATGTCGAAGGGTTTCTACAAAAGGTCTCGTCGGAACGAGGGGGAACGAAAAAACAGGTTGGGCGTCGTGGTGTTCAGGCCCGTGACTTCACAAATTCGACGATGCGCCGTGCGGCTTCGGCGCATTCGGCCGTCTCGGCCACCAGCGCCATGCGGATGCGCTGGCGCCCCGGGTTCAGGCGGGTCGGCGTGCCGTCGGGGCCCGCCGGGCCTGCGGTGTCGCGGGCCAGGTAGCTGCCCGGCAGCACCGTGACATTGTAGGCAGCCAGCAGGTCCCGTGCGAAGGCGGCATCGCTGTCGATGCCGTCCACCATGGCCGGGCCGGGCACCGCCGCCCACAGGTAGAACCCGGCGTCTGGCAGGGCGACATCCAGCACCTCGGCGAGCAGCGGCGTCACTTCGGCGAACTTGGCGCGGTATTGCGCGCGGTTGTCGACCACATGGCTTTCCTCGTTCCAGGCGGCGATGCTGGCCGCCTGCACCACCGGGCTCATGGCGCTGCCATGGTAGGTGCGGTAGAGGAGAAATTGCTTCATGAGCGCGGCGTCGCCGGCCACGAAGCCGCTGCGCAGCCCCGGCACGTTGCTGCGCTTCGACAGGCTGGTGAACGAGACGATGTTGCGGAAGTCCGTGCGCCCCAGCCGGTGCGCGGCCTCGAGGCCGCCCAGCGGCGGCTCGTCGCGGAAGTAGATCTCGCTGTAGCACTCATCGGACGCGATCACGAAGCCATGCCGGTCGCTCAGGGCGAACAGCTTTTCCCATTCGGCCATCGGCATGACCGCACCGGTGGGGTTGCCGGGCGAACAGACGAACAGCAGCTGCGTGCGGGCCCAGACGTCGGCGGGCACGCTGTCCCAGTCGACCGCGAAGTTGCGGGCCGGGTCGCTCGGCGCGTAGTAAGGCGTGGCGCCGGCCAGCAGCGCCGCGCCTTCGTAGATCTGATAGAACGGATTCGGGCAGACGACCACGGGCGCGCCCTTGCCGGAGGGCGTGGGGTCGATCACCGTCTGTGCGAAGGCGAACAGCGCCTCGCGCGAGCCGTTCACCGGCAGCACCTGCGTGGCCGGGTCGAGGCTCAGGGCGTAGCGGCGCTGCAGCCAGTCGGTGAATGATCTGCGCAGCGCCGGGTCGCCCGCGGTGGCGGGGTAGGCGGCCAGTCCGCTCGACGCTCCCGAAGAGGCGATCGGGCTGGTGATGGCCGTGGCCATGGCCTGCTGCAAAAACGGCGGCGTGGCGTGCTTGGGTTCGCCGATGCCCAGGCTGATGGGCCGGTACGCGGGGTTGGGCTTGACCGGAGCGAAAAGCGCTTTCAGCCGCTCGAAGGGATAGGGCTGGAGTTTGGCGAGCAGGGGGTTCATGGGGCTGGATTATCAAGGAACGGCCGGCCGGCCGGCACTGCCTGTGGCGCCAGCGAAACGGGCGGCGCAATGGCATCATTCGCTGGCCGCAGCATGCGCCGGCCCGGCAAAGAAGATCAAATCATCAACAGGAGACAAGACATGAATTCCATCGGATCATTGGCCTGTGCCATCGCACTGGCGGGCGCGGGCGCCGCCGCCCTGGCCGCCGACTACCCGGCGCCGCGCCAGGGCGACTGGGTGGCGCGCGACTTCCGCTTCCACAGCGGCGAAACCCTGCCCGAGCTGCGGCTGCACTACACCACGGTGGGCGCACCCACGGGCGAGCCGGTGCTGATCCTGCACGGCACGGCGGGCAGTGGCACCAGCATGCTGTCGCCGGCCTTTGCCGGCGAGCTGTTCGGGCCCGGCCAGCCGCTTGACGCCAGCAAGTACTACATCATCCTGCCCGACGCACTGGGTGCTGGCGATTCGGCCAAGCCTTCCGACGGCATGCGCGCGGCTTTCCCCAAGTACAACTACGACGACATGGTGCAGGCGCAGTACCGCCTGGTGCGTGAGCACCTCGGCGTGCGCCATCTGCGGCTGGTGCTGGGCAACTCGATGGGCGGCATGCAGACCTGGATGTGGGCGCAGAAGTACCCCGACTTCATGGACATCGCCGTGCCCATGGCGTCGGTGCCCACCGCGATGTCGGGCCGCAACTGGATGATGCGGCGGCTCATCGTCGACGGCATTCGCAACGACCCGGCGTGGATGGGCGGCAACTACACCACGCAGCCGCCGAGCCTGAAGTTCACCGCGGTGTTCTTCGGGATCGCGACCAGCGGCGGCACGCTGGCCACGCAAAGGGCGGCGTCCACCACGGCCGCGGCGAACGCGCTTCTCGACCAGCGGCTCAAGGCGCCGTTCGCGGCCGATGCGAACGACTACCTCTACCAATGGGATTCGTCGCGCGACTACGACGCTTCCGCCAACCTGGAGCAGATCAAGGCGCATGTGCTGGCCATCAATGCCGCCGACGACGAGCGCAATCCGCCCGAACTCGGCCTGCTGGAGAGCAGTTTGAAACGCGTGCCCAGCGCGGCCATGCTGCTGATCCCGGCCAGCGAACAGACCACCGGGCACGGCACCACCGGCAACGCGAAATTCTGGAAGAA
>JAQGNA010000055.1 GCA_028292075.1 Rhodoferax sp.
TTCTTCCACAAGTTCGCCGGCAAGGACTACGAGGACAAGCGCCCGCGCGACCGCTACGTGGCCGAAAGCAAGCGCCTGCTGGGGGTGCTCGACCGCCGCCTGGCCGGCCGCAGCTGGGTGATGGGCGACGCCTACACCATCGCCGACATCGCGATCTTCCCCTGGGTGCGCAACCTGGTGGGCATGTACAACGCCGGCGATCTGGTCGGGTTTAGCGACTTCTCGGAAGTGCAGCGCGTGCTCGACGCCTTCGTGGCGCGCCCGGCGGTGGTGCGCGGACTGGCGATTCCCAAGCGCGACTGAAAAGGGGTCGCCGGACCACAAATCAACATCGTCCTACGAGGACGGGCAGCCGACACGGTTACAAGAAACGGTGAACCTTGTTCCCGTGCCGCGAGAGGATGCCGATGTCGCCAATGCCGCCCGTACCGCCCGTGCCGATGGGCACCCGCCCTGATGCCGCCAAGTCGTGGCCGTCGCCATCGTCCGACGAGGCGGCGCTGCGGGCCATCGCGCATGCCGGCCAGCCGCTCACCGGGGCGCCGGGGGAACTCGATGATCTGGTCGAGGAGATGGGGGCTGCGAGGTTCGCGCTGCTCGGCGAGGCCACGCACGGCAGCCACGAGTTCTATGAAACCCGCGCCGCACTGACGCGGCGCCTGATCGAGTCGCACGGGGTCAACGCCATTGCCGTCGAGGCCGACTGGCCCGACGCCTGGCGCGTCAACTGCTACGTGCGCGGCCTGCCGGGTGGGCCGGACGGCCGCATGGACACGCACGGTGCCGCCGCACTGGCCAGCTTCATGCGCTTTCCGGCCTGGATGTGGCGCAACACCGTGGTGCTCGAATTCATCGAGTGGCTGCGGGCCTACAACGAAGGTCTGCCGGGCGACGAGCAGGTGGGCTTCTACGGCATCGACCTCTACAGCCTCTACGGCTCCATCGACATCGTGCTGCGCGAACTTGGCCGCACCGATCCCGCCGCTGCCGCCCGGGCACGGGCCCGCTATGCCTGCTTCGAGCATTTCCATCAGAGCACGCAGGCCTATGCCTATGCCGCCCATTTCGACATGGCGCAGACCTGCGAGGACGCGGTGGTCGCGCAGTTGGTGGAGTTGCAGCGCGCGCACAGCGAAGCGCTGGCAAAGGGCGAGCGAGACCGTGGGCGCAGCCTGGCGCACGGCCCGGCCACGGACGACGTCGACGCCCGCTTCCACGCCGAGCAGAACGCCCGGGTGGTGCGCAACGCCGAACGCTACTACCGGCATATGTTCGGCTCGCGCGTGTCTTCATGGAACCTGCGCGACGAGCACATGGCCGAGACCATCGATGCGCTCGATGGTCATCTGCGGACCCGCCGCGGCGGCCGCCCGCCCAAGCTGGCGGTGTGGGCGCACAACTCGCATCTGGGCGATGCGCGGGCCACCGAAATGGGCGCGCAAGGTGAGCTGAATCTGGGCCAGCTGCTGCGCCAGCGCCATGGCCACGACGTGTTCTCGCTGGGCTTTTCCACCTACACCGGCACGGTGACGGCGGCGCCGGCGTGGGGCGAACCGGCGCAGACCGAGAAGGTGCGGCCCGGCCTGCCCGACAGCACCGAAGGCCTGCTGCACGAAGCGCTTTTCCAGGCCGGTGGCGCGCCCCGGCTGCTGCTGCCTTTGCGCGGCCGGGCCGAGCTGGCACAGGCGCTGGCCACGCCCCGTCTGCAGCGCGCCATCGGCGTGGTGTATGCCCCGCACACCGAACGGCAGAGCCACTACTTCCACGCGCGGCTGCCGGCGCAATTCGATGCGCTGCTGCACATCGACACGACCCGCGCGCTCGAGCCGCTGGCCTCCGCGCCGCTGGGTGTCGAGGCAGCGCCCGAAGAGGTGCCCGAGACCTACCCGAGTGGCACCTGAGGAGCGGCCGCCGATGCGCCAGGGGATGCGCTTCGGCCTTGGTGAAGCGCCGTCGGGGCGGCGGCGGGCCATCTGCTTGACCTTGTTGACCAGGTTGTCGTTGCCGGCAATCTGGCGCACCGGCGCACAATGCGCACGTCATCACACCAGCTGCCCGCCGTCGCCTTCGCATGCACAGAAGAAAATTTTTGGTCCATGGCCACCGTGCCGCACTCAGTGCCGCACTCGGCACGGTATTCGGCACCGCATTCCGCACATCCCTGGGCGCCGCGCTGGTCCTTGGCGCTGCCGGACAACCCGCCTTGGCCCAGCCTCGCTACACCGTGTCGGCGGCGCAGATGCAGGCCGCGGTGGCGGCAAAGTTTCCGCTCGACTACCCGGTGGCGGGGTTGTTCACGCTGGCCTTGCAGGCGCCCCGGCTCAGGCTGCTGCCTGCGGAGAATCGCATTCATGCCGACATTCCGGTCGAAGCCGCCGGCGAGGCCCTGCGGCGGCGCTACCCGGGCAACCTTGACCTCGACTTTGCGTTGCGCTACGAGCCAAGCGACCGCAGCCTGCGGGCCCATGCCATCCGCGTCAACGCGCTCCAGTTTCCCGGGTTGCGGCCGGAAGTGGGCGAGATGCTCAACACCTATGCGCCGGTGCTGGCGGCGCAGGCGCTGCGCGAAGTCGTGCTGCATGAATTGACCGACAAGGACCTCGCGCTGGCCGACACCATGGGCCTCGCGCCCGACCGCATTACCGTCACGGCTTCGGGCCTGGTGATCGACTTCAAGAACCGCTGAGCCGGGTAAAGTCTTCAGGCGAAGACTTCGCCTTGAGGCTTTGCACGACGGGGCGCAAAGGCGGTTCGCGTGCACAATCTCATCGGTGGATGACCGGCGGTCGAAAAGCCCTGCACCGGTGTACCGTCGCAAACCCGCCGAGGCGCCAAGAGACGCCAGAGACGCCAGAGACGCCCCATCAAGGAGACAACGACATGGCATTTTCCCGCAGAGCCTGGCTCGCCGCCGGCCTGGCCTTCACGCTCGCCACCGGCCTTGCCCAGCCGGCCCTCG
>JAQGNA010000061.1 GCA_028292075.1 Rhodoferax sp.
AGCAGCGAGTCGATCAGCGCCCGGTAGCGGCCCGGCTCCGCTGCCGAGAACTGGCCACCCGCGATGGCGTCCAGCACGGCCTTGAGGCTCGGGTTGTTGTCGTAGTAGCGCATGGGCTGGTAGCCGCTCTGGCGCAGCGCCTGCACCTCGGGCGTGCGCAGTCCGAAGATGAAGATGTTGTCGTCGCCAACGTTCTGGCGGATCTCGATGTTGGCGCCGTCGTCGGTGCCGATGGTCAGCGCGCCGTTGAGCGCCAGCTTCATGTTGCCCGTGCCCGATGCCTCGGTGCCCGCGGTGGAGATCTGCTCCGACAGGTCGGCGCCGGGCATGATGATCTCGGCCACCGAAACGCCGTAGTTGGGCACGAACACCAGCTTGAGTTTGTCGCCGATGCGCGGGTCGTTGTTGACCACCGAACCCACGTCGTGGATCAGGCGGATGATCGACTTGGCCGTCACATAGCTGGACGCCGCCTTGCCGGCGAAGACCACGGTGCGTGGCACCCATGGCTTGCCGTTTACGCCTTCAGGATTTGCAAGGATCGCCTGGTAGCGCGTGACCACGTGCAGCACGTTCAGCAGTTGCCGCTTGTACTCGTGGATGCGCTTCACCTGCACGTCGAACAGGCTGTCCGGGCTGACCACGATGCCGGTGGTGCGGCCGATCAATGCCGCCAGCCGGGCCTTGTTGTTGCGCTTGATGGCCATGAACTCCTGCTGGAACGCCGCGTCATGGCGGTGGTCGCGCAGGCGCTGGAGTTGGTCGAGGTCGAGGCGCCAGCTGCTGCCCAGCGTCTTGTCGAGCAGGCCCGACAGCGCGGGGTTGGCCTGGGCCAGCCAGCGGCGCGGTGTCACGCCGTTGGTCATGTTGGTGAAGCGGTCGGGCCAGATGCTGGCGAAGTCGGCGAAGATGGTTTGCACCAGCAGTTCGGAGTGCAGTGCCGACACGCCATTGACCTTGTGGCTGCCCACGATGGACAGATGGGCCATGCGGACCCGGCGCTCGCCGTGTTCGTCGATCAGCGACAGCCGCGCAAGAAACTGGTTGTCGCCCGGGCGGTGCGGCGCGGCCTCGTCCAGAAATTCCTTGTTGATGCGGAAGATGATTTCCATGTGGCGCGGCAGCACATGCTGGATCAGGCTCACCGGCCAGGTCTCGAGCGCCTCGGGCATCAGGGTGTGGTTGGTGTACGAGAAGGTCTTGCGGCAGATGGCCCAGGCCGTGACCCAGGTCAGGCCGTGCTCGTCGTGCAGCACGCGCATGAGTTCGGCCACACCGATGGCCGGATGGGTGTCGTTCAGGTGGATCGCCACCTTCTCCGCCAGGTTCAGCAGCGTGGGGTGTTCGGTTAGGTGGCGGGCCACCAGATCCTGCACCGAGGCGGCAACGAAGAAGTACTCCTGCTTCAGGCGAAGTTCACGGCCCGCTGGCGTGCTGTCGTTCGGGTAGAGCACCCAGGAGATGTTCTCGTACTCGTTCTTGGCGCTGGCCGCGCGGGCGTAGTCGCCGGTGTTGAACGCGTTCAGGTCGATGTGCGCGGGGGCCACGGCCTTCCAAAGTCGCAGGGTGCTGACTTTGTCGGTGCCATGGCCGGGCACCACCATGTCGTACGCCTTGGCGGCCACCTCGCCGGCATGGCGCCACACCGACTTGCCGTCGACCGGCTCGATCCAGCCGCCAAAGCGCACGGGGTAGGTGATGTTGGCCCGTGGGAACTCCCATGGCGTGCCGTTTTCGAGCCAGGGGTCCGGGTACTCCATTTGCGCGCCGTCCTGGATGTCTTGCGCGAACATGCCGTATTCATAGCGGATGCCGTAGCCGAAGGAGGGCAATCCCACCGTGGCCATGGAGTCGAGGAAGCAGGCGGCCAGCCGGCCGAGGCCGCCGTTGCCGAGCGCTGCATCGGGCTCGCGGTCACACACGTCCTCGAGGGCCTGGGCGTAGTGCGCAAGGCCCTCGGCGGCGGTGCCGCGCAGGTCGAGGGCGCCAAGCGCATTCGACATGGTGCGGCCCATGAGGAACTCCATCGACAGGTAGACCACGCGGCGTGCCTTGCTGTCGCGCTCCCGGGCCTGTGCCGCCACCCAGCGTTGCGAGAGCTGCTGGCGGGCCACTTGCGCGACGGCCTGCATCAGGTCGGTGGGGGTGGCCTCGGCCGGCTCGACCCCGACGGTGTCCAGCAGATGCCGATCGATGGCGGCTTGGAGTTCGGCGGACGTACAGGGGGTTGGGTTGGGGTGCAAGGTCACGGTGGGAATCCTCATGGAAAGGTCGTCCGGCATGCCAGAGACAGGGTTCATCGAAGGCTTGCGCCGGGGGTGTGTCGCCATGGCGGGACACCGAAGATTTCTAAAATGATTCTCGCACGCGGTAACCGCGAGGTAACCGCCAGGTAACGCCACGGCCGGGCGGCAGTCGCGTTCACGCAACCGCGCCCCGACGCCAAAAAGCGGCTCGACCGAACCACCCGGCGCGCGGCTCCATTAAGATGAACAGGCGATAACAAAACAACTGTGTACACCTGTGGAAATGGAGACACCCGTGAAGACAAACGAACTGGCCCAAAGTCTTGATTTACCGAAGCGCGCCATCGCGCTTGTGCTCGCTGGAGGGCGCGGCAGCCGCCTCATGAGCATGACCGACCGACGGGCCAAACCGGCGGTCTATTTCGGTGGCAAATTCCGCATCGTCGACTTCGCGTTGTCGAATTGCCTCAATTCCGGCATCCGCCGGATAGGGGTCATAACTCAATACAAGTCACACAGTCTTTTACGACATCTTCAGCGGGGTTGGGCCTTCCTGAAAAACGAGATGAACGAGTTCGTCGACCTGCTGCCCGCGCAGCAGCGCAATGACAACGAA
The DNA here is from genome assembly GCA_028292075.1 of Rhodoferax sp. The sequence continues at coordinate 2,863 of JAQGNA010000061.1, forward strand.
CATTGGTACCGTGGCACGGCCGATGCCGTCCAACAAAACCGCGACATCCTCGAAAGCTACGGCGCCGACTACATCGTGGTGCTGGCCGGCGACCACATCTACAAGATGAACTACGCGCTGATGCTGGCCGATCACGTTGCCAAGGGCCGCGATTGCACCGTGGCCT
>JAQGNA010000086.1 GCA_028292075.1 Rhodoferax sp.
TACTGCCGTTGGGCGGCATGCAGGCCAGCGAGGCCGACGCACAGCTTTACCGCCGCATCGGCATCGTGGCGCCCTGGACGCAGCCGCTGATCGGCGAAGTCATGGCCGGTGGTGCCGCCGCGCGCGAAGGACTGCGGTCCGGCGACCTGGTCGAGTCCATCGGCGACACGCGCGTGGTCGACGGCCAGCAACTGCGCGAGGTGATCCGCGCGTCGGTGCGCAACGGGCAGCCGCTCGGACAGGTGTGGCGGGTTCGTCGCGATGGCGCGTCGACGGCCATCAACGTGAGCCCCGACGTGAAGCAGGAAGGCGGTACGGTCTTTGGCCGCATCGGCGCCTACGTTGGCGCGCCGCCCGAGATGGTGACCATCGACTACGGCGTGTTCGACGGTCTCTGGCAGGGCGCGGTGCGCACCTGGGAGGTCTCGGTGCTCACGTTGCGCATGATGGGCAAGATGGTCATTGGCGAGGCATCGCTCAAAAATTTGAGCGGCCCGCTCACCATTGCCGATTTCGCCGGCAAGTCGGCGAGCTTGGGCTTGTCGCAGTACCTGGTGTTTTTGGCCCTGATCAGCGTGAGCCTCGGCGTGCTGAACCTGCTGCCGCTGCCGGTTTTGGACGGTGGGCACCTGATGTATTATCTTTGGGAGGCGGTCACTGGCAAGAGCGTGTCCGACGCCTGGATGGAGCGCATGCAACGCGGTGGCGTTGCGGTGCTGCTCGTGATGATGTCCATCGCGCTTTTTAACGACGTGACCCGTATCTTTGGCTAGCCCCGACCGTGTCGCTTGGCCACCGGGTTTGCAAATCACAATTCATGAACAATCATTTCCGTAGTTTTCGCGTGCGCGCCCTCAGCGCCGCCGTGGCCCTGCTTTTCGTGGCCAACACCGCCTGGGCGGTAGACCCGTTCGCCGTGCGCGACATCCGCATCGAAGGCCTGCAACGCGTGGAACCGGGCACGGTGTTCGCGTCGCTGCCGTTCCGGGTGGGCGACACCTACAACGACGACCAGGGTTCGGCTGCGATTCGCGCGCTGTTCGCCCTCGGGCTGTTCAAGGATGTCCGGCTCGAGGTGAGCGGCGACGTGCTGGTGGTCGTGGTCGAAGAACGTCCCACGGTGGCCGATGTCGAATTCGTCGGTGCCAAGGAATTCGACAAGGATGTGCTGAAGAAGTCGATGCGCGACGTCGGCCTGACCGAAGGCCGCCCCTACGACAAGGCCCTGACCGACCGCGCCGAGCAGGAGCTCAAGCGCCAGTACATCAACAAGAGCCTTTACAGCGCCGAAGTGGTGACGACCGTCACGCCCATCGAGCGCAACCGGGTGAACCTGAGCTTCAACGTCACCGAAGGCGAGCCGGCCAAGATCAAGGACATCCGGGTCGTGGGCAACAAGGCCTTCAGCGAATCCACGCTGCGTGGCCTGTTCGAACTGGACACCGGTGGCTGGCTCAGCTGGTACACCAAGTCGGACCGCTATTCCCGCGCCAAGCTGAACGCCGACATCGAGACGCTGCGCAGTTACTACCTGGCCCGTGGCTACCTCGAGTTCAAGGTCGATTCCACCCAGGTCGCAATTTCGCCGGACAAGCAGGACATCACCATCATCCTGAACGTCACCGAAGGCGAGCGCTTCGTGGTGTCAAGCGTCAAGCTCGAAGGCAATTTCCTGGGCAAGGAAGACGAGTTCAAGTCGCTGGTCACGATCAAGCCGGGCGAGGCCTACAACGCCGACCGCGTGACCGAGACGACCAAGGCCTTCAAGGACAACTTCGGCAATTTCGGCTTCGCCTTCGCTACGGTGGAAGCCCGGCCGGACATCGACCGCAGCAACAACCAGGTGGCGCTGACGCTGCAGGCCGAGCCATCGCGCCGCGCCTATGTGCGCCGCATCAACGTGGCGGGCAACAGCCGCACCCGCGACGAAGTCATCCGCCGCGAATTCCGTCAGTTCGAATCGTCATGGTATGACGGCGACAAGATCAAGCTGTCGCGCGACCGGGTCGACCGGCTTGGCTACTTCAAGGAAGTCAACATCGACACCCAGGAAGTACCCGGCTCGCCGGACCAGGTCGACGTGCAGATGAACGTCGAAGAAAAACCCACCGGCAGCCTGCAGCTCGGCGCCGGTTTCTCCAGCGCCGAAAAGCTGGCGTTGTCGTTCAGCATCAAGCAGGAAAACGCCTTCGGCTCGGGCAACTACCTCGGCCTGGAAGTCAACACCAGCAAATACAACCGCGCCATTGTGCTGAGCACGGTCGACCCGTACTTCACGACCGACGGCATCTCGCGTTCCATCGACCTGTTCCACCGGTCCTCGCGTCCATACAACGACCAGGGCGGCAATTACCAGTTGGTGACCGAAGGCGCCGGCCTGCGCTTCGGCATTCCATTCAGCGAGATCGACACCGTGTATTTCGGCGGTACGCTGGAGCGCACCACGATCAAGCCCGGCACCAACATTCCGGCGTCGTACCTGGCTTATGCCGAAGAGTTCGGCTACACCAGCACCTCGTTCCCGTTCACGGTGGGCTGGTCGCGCGACAACCGCGACAGCACGCTAGCCCCCTCCAGCGGCCGCTACCAACGCTTCAACACCGAACTGGCGTTGATCGGCGACGCGCGCTACATCCGCAGCAACTACCAGTACCAGCAGTACGTGCCCCTCAGCAAGCAATTCACGCTGGCGCTGAATGGCGAAGTGGGTCTGGGCAAGGGCCTGAGCAGCCAGCCGTTCCCGATTTTCAAAAACTTCTATGGCGGTGGTTTGGGTTCGGTGCGCGGCTTCGAGCAGGGCACCCTGGGCCCGCGTGACGTGACCGGATCGGTCATCGGTGGCCCCAAGAAAGTCAACCTGAACGTCGAGCTGATGACGCCGTTCCCGGGCGCCGGCAATGACCGCACGCTGCGCCTCTTCGGGTTCTTTGACGCCGGCAACGTCTACGGCGACGGCCAGAAGATGAAATTCAACGAGCTTCGCGCTTCGACCGGTATCGGTCTGAGCTGGATCTCCCCGGTGGGGCCGCTGCGCCTCGCCTACGCACTGCCAGTCAAGAAATTTGCTGGCGATAGAATCCAAAAACTGCAATTCCAAATAGGTACGTCTTTCTAATGAAGAAATTTTTACGTCAGGGCTGGTCGGCTGTCCTCGTGGGCGCAATGGCGCTGTCGATGCATGCCAAAGCTCAAACCGAAGACTTCCGTGTCGGCTTTGTCAGCACCGACCGTATCTTCCGCGAGTCCAATGCCGCCAAGGCCGCGCAGACCAAGCTCGAGCAGGAATTTTCCAAGCGCGAGAAGGAACTGAACGACATCGGCGCGACGCTCAAGACCGCTTCGGACAAGTTCGAACGCGAAGCCCCCACCCTGGCCGAGACCCAGCGCGCCGCGCGCCAGAAGGGGCTGGTCGATCAGGACCGCGACTTCCAGCGCAAGCGCCGTGAGTTCCAGGAAGACCTGAATTCGCGCAAGAACGAAGAGCTGCAGCAGGTGCTGGAAAAGGCCAACCGCGTGATCCGTCAGGTGGCCGAGGCCGAGAAATATGACGCCGTGCTGCAGGAAGCTGTCTACATCAATCCGAAGCACGACATCACCGACAAGGTCATCAAGGCCTTGAACGCCGCCGGCGGCAAGTGAACGAGCGAGCTGGAGGCTCGGCATGGCCCTGCACCTGAGTGAGATCATCGAGCGGCTGGGCGGAGAATTGCAGGGCGATCCAGGCCTGTCGATCGAGGGCCTTGCGCCGCTCGAGTCGGCCGGACCCGGAGAGTTGGCTTTTCTCAGCAACCCCAAGTACCGCCAACAACTGGCCGCCTCCCGGGCGGCCTGTGTCATTGTGGGCCCGGCCATGCAGGCCGTGGCCATAGAGCGCGGGGCCTGCATCGTCACACCCGATCCCTACCTCTACTTCGCCCGGCTGACACAGCTCTGGCGGCGCCAAAGCGGCCGTGGCCCGCGCGCCGGCGTGCACCCGAGCGCGGTGATCGACCCCGAAGCGGTGATCGACGCCACGGCCAGCATCGGCCCGTTGTGCGTGGTGGAGCGTGGGGCGCGCATCGGCGCCCACACCGTGCTGCGCTCACGCGTCACGGTGAGCGAAGATTGCCACATCGGCGAGCGCTGCCTGGTGCATCCGGGTGTGGTGATCGGTGCCGACGGCTTCGGTTTTGCGCCGAACGCCGGCGCCTGGGAAAAGATCGAACAACTTGGCGCCGTGCGCATCGGCAACGATGTGGAGATCGGTGCCAATACCTGCATCGACCGCGGCGCCCTGAGCGACACCGTGATCGAAGACGGCGTCAAGCTCGACAACCTGATCCAGATCGGCCACAACGTGCGCATCGGGCGCCACAGTGCGTTGGCCGGCTGCTCGGCCGTGGCAGGCAGTGCCACCATCGGCGCCCATTGCACCGTGGGCGGCGCGGGCATGGTGCTGGGCCACCTCACGCTGGCCGACAACGTCCACATCTCGGCCGCCTCGCTGGCCACGCGTTCGCTCCTCAAGCCAGGGCAGTACAGTGGCGTGTTTCCCATCGACGACAATGCGAACTGGGAAAAGAACGCCGCCACGCTCCGGCAGTTGCACAAGCTGCGGGACCGCCTCCGGGCTCTCGAAAAATCGAACGAACAACGCCTCTCAGAACCATGATGGACATCCACACAATCCTCAAGCAATTGCCGCATCGCTACCCGTTCCTGCTGGTGGACCGGGTGCTCGATCTCGACAAGGGCAAGAGCATCCGGGCGCTGAAGAACGTCACCATGAACGAGCCGTTCTTCCAGGGACACTTTCCGACCCGCCCGGTCATGCCCGGCGTGCTGATGCTCGAGGCCCTGGCCCAGACGGCGGCGCTGCTGGCGTTCCACGCGCTGGACGCGTCGCCCTGCGGCAACACGGTGTACTACTTCGCCGGCATCGACGGTGTTCGCTTCAAGCGGCCGGTGGAGCCGGGTGACCAGCTGATTCTCGAAGCCGAGTTGCTGCGCATGAAGGCCGGTATCTTCCGCTTCAAGACGCGCGCGCTGGTGGGTGAGGAAGTGGCGGTCGAGGTCGAGCAACTCACCTGTGCCATGCGCACCATCGCCTGAGGTCGCGGCGTGAACCTCATTCACGCGAGCGCCCAGGTCGACCCGAGCGCCCAACTCGACCCCACCGTCTCGGTCGGCGCCTTCACGGTGATCGGACCGCATGTGCGGATCGGCGCGGGCACCACGGTGGGCGCGCATTGCGTCATCGAAGGCCACACGACCATCGGCCGCGACAACCGGATCTTCCAGTTCAATTCGCTCGGCGCAGTGCCGCAGGACAAAAAGTATGCCGGTGAGCCCACCGAACTGGTGATCGGCGACCGCAACACCATTCGCGAGTTCTGCACCTTCAACCTCGGCACCGTGCAGGACGCCGGCGCGACGCGGCTGGGCGACGACAACTGGATCATGGCCTACGTTCACATCGCGCACGATTGCCAGCTCGGCCACCAGATCACCATGGCAAATAACACCACGCTCGCCGGCCATGTGCAAGTGGGCGATTGGGCGACCATCGGCGGGCTGACCGGCGTGTTGCAGCGCATGCGCATCGGCGCCCATTCGATGATCGGTTTTGCCAGCCACGTGGGAAAGGACGTTCCACCCTTCATGGTGGTGGACGGCAACCCGCTCACGGTGCGGGCGGTCAACCTCGTTGGCCTGAAGCGCCGCGATTTCTCGCCCGAGCGGCTGACCGCAATCCGCGAGATGCACAAGCTGATCTACCGGCAAGGCAAAACCCTCGAGGAAGCACGTGCCGGCATCACCGCGTTGGTCGAGAAGGCGCCAGAAGCCGCCGCCGACGTGGCGCTGATGAACGACTTCCTCGGAAGCTCGGTCAGCGGCATTGCCCGCTGATGGGCCCGGTTGCACCGCCGCCCCGGCTCGGCATGGTCGCCGGCGAGGCCTCCGGCGATCTGTTAGCGGGCCTTGTGCTCGACGGCATGCGGGCCCGTTGGCCCGATCTGCTGGCGAGCGGCATCGGCGGCCCTCAGATGGCCCGGCGCGGCTTCAAGGCGCTCTGGCCCAGCGACAAGCTGGCGGTGCATGGCTACAGCATGGAAGTGGTTCGCCGCCTGCGCGAGCTGTTTGCCATCCGCAAGCAACTGCGCGAACGCTTTCTGGGTGAGCGGCCCGATGTGTTCATTGGCGTGGATGCGCCGGATTTCAACCTTGGCCTCGAGACTGCTCTCAAGGCGCGGGGCATTCCCACGGTGCACTTCGTCTGTCCGTCGATCTGGGCCTGGCGGGCCGACCGCGTTGACAAGATCCGGCGGGCCGCCGACCATGTGCTGTGCATCTTCCCTTTCGAGCCGGCGCTGTTGGCCGGCCATGGCATTGCCGCGACGTATGTGGGCCATCCGCTGGCGAGCGTGATTCCGCTGGTGCCCGACCAGGCCGCGGCAAGACGCCAGCTGGGCCTGGCACCGGACGTGCCGGTTGTGGCCATCCTGCCTGGCAGCCGCAAGTCCGAGGTAAGGTACCTGGCGCCACGCTTCTTCGCAGCCGCCGCGCTCATGCTCCAGGCCCGGCCTTCGCTGCAGCTGGTGGTGCCAGCGGTGCCCAATCTGCAGGCCGAAATCGAAGCGCTGGCGGCCGCGGCTGGCCTTGCAGGCCGCATCAACATCGTCGCCGGACAGTCGCATGCCGTGCTCGCTGCGTGCGACGTGACGCTGATCGCGAGCGGCACCGCCACCCTGGAGGCCGCGCTCTTCAAGCGGCCGATGGTGATCGCCTACAACATGCACTGGCTGTCCTGGCGGCTGATGCAGCGCAAGCAGCTGCAGCCCTGGGTCGGCCTGCCCAACATCCTTTGCCGCGACTTCGTCGTGCCCGAGCTTCTGCAGGATGCCGCCTCGCCACAGGCGCTGGCGGCTTCGGTGTTGCAATGGCTTGACGACCAGGCTGTGGGCTCTGAGAGAATCACGGCCCTCGAATCCCGTTTTACCGCCTTGCACCACGAATTGCAGCGCGACACCGCCCGACTTGCGACCGATGCGATCCAAAAAATCATCACCCGCGCCTGAACAGGCCGCGCTTTCGTGGTTTACGCCCGGCCTGATGGCTGGCGTCGACGAGGCCGGGCGTGGGCCGTTGGCGGGCCCGGTCATGGCCGCCGCGGTAATCCTCGACGACCTGCGGCCGATCCACGGCCTTGCCGATTCCAAGAAGCTCAGCGCGGCCCGACGCGACGAGCTTTACGATGAGATTCGCGCCAAGGCGCTGTGCTGCTCCGTCGCGCATGCCACGGTGGAGGAAATCGACACCCTGAACATCCTGCAGGCCACCATGCTCGCCATGCGCCGCGCCGTCGAGGGCCTGCGCCTCACGCCGGTGCGCGTGCTGGTCGACGGCAACCGCCTGCCCATGCTCAAGATCATGGCCGAGGCCATCGTCAAGGGCGACGCGCTGGTGCCGGCCATTTCCGCGGCGTCCATCCTGGCCAAGGTCACCCGGGACCGCTGGTGCAACGAAATCGACGCCGACTATCCCCATTACGGCTTTGCCACCCACAAGGGGTACGGCACCACGGCCCACCTGGACGCACTGCGTGCCCACGGCGCCTGCCCTCTGCACCGCCGCACCTTCAGCCCGGTGACTGAAGCGCTGGCACTCGGGCCCGCGGGCCTGGGCCAGGTGGTGGTCGGGGGCGTCTGGTGACTTCGGCCAGCGTCACGCACGTCTCGTCGCGCGACAACCCGCTGTTGAAAGACCTGCGCCGGCTGTCTCAAGACAGCACGGCCTACCGCAAGCAACAGCGGGTCTGGCTTGAAGGCGACCACCTTTGCCGCGCCGCCCTGGCGCGCGGCCGCAAGCCTGGCATTGCCGTGTTCGCCGAATCGTTCTGGCCCGTGGCTCAGGTCGACTACGCCGATGCCGCGCCGCGCGCCGTCGTGCTGCCCGATGTCCTGTTCGCCGAACTCAGCAGCCTCGAGTCGCCGGCCCGCATGGGGTTCGTGCTCGACCTGCCCGGGCCTGGCGAGGCGAACCTGCTGCCCGGCGCCGCAGCGGTGGTGCTCGACCGCGTGCAGGACGCCGGCAACGTGGGCTCGATTCTGCG
>JAQGNA010000103.1 GCA_028292075.1 Rhodoferax sp.
GCGACCTCCCCTGCCTCGGCCGGCTGCGGGGATGTCAGATGGGCTCGCCCGGCAATAGCGATCCTGTCAACGGGTAAATGGGGGGGCGGTGTATGTCGCATCGGCGGTCCTGGTTTCTTGGCGTTGCTTGCCCTGGCTTGCGAGGGCGCAGCAGGACCGGTCGCCACGCATTCGCATGGCATGTTCCCCGACCGCTGAGCAATCGGCGTGCCGAAGTCAACGCACGCTGACAGCAAATTGGCGCAAGGTGCAAGGCCGGCGCTGGGCACATAGCTTGCCGGTCATGTCAAGCCAAACCCGGCTCAACCACCCAGAAGGACATCACCCATGTTTTTTCACAACAAGCGACTGCAATACACCGTGCGCGTCAACGAGAGCAACCCCGGCCTCGCCAACCTCTTGCTCGAACAGTTCGGCGGACCGCAGGGCGAGCTCGCCGCCGCCTGCCGCTATTTCACCCAGGCGATCGGGGAGGACGACCCGGGCCGCAAGGACATGCTGATGGACATCTCGACCGAGGAGCTCAGCCACCTCGAAGTGATCGGCACCATCGTCGCCATGCTGAACAAGGGCGCCAAGGGCCGCCTGGCCGAAGGCGTCGAGAGCGAAGCCGAAATGTACCGCTCGATCTCCGGCGGCGGCAACGACAGCCACGTCACCCAGGTGCTGTACGGCGGCGGTCCTCCGCTGGTGAATTCGGCCGGCGTGCCATGGACCGCGGCCTACATCGACACCATCGGCGAACCCACCGCCGACCTGCGCTCGAACATCGCCGCCGAGGCCCGCGCCAAGATCATCTACGAACGTCTCATCAACCTGACCGACGACCCCGGTGTGAAGGAAGCGCTCGGCTTTCTCATGACCCGCGAGATCGCGCACCAGAAGTCGTTCGAGAAGGCGCTCTATTCGATCAGCCCCAACTTCCCGCCTGGCAAGTTGCCCGGCGACCCACGCTTCACCAGCGTCTACTTCAACATGTCGCAGGGCGAAGGCGACATGACAGGCTCGTGGAACGAGGGCGAGCGCTGGGTCAACGTCTCCGAGCGCGAGCAGCAGATGGCCGTGGACGGCGGTGACGGCAGCCCCAGCATCGGCCTGACCTCGGACGAGTCCACCACGTTGAAGGCCATGGCCGCACGGACCATGTCGAACCCGAACGACGACCCGATGACCGGCGCAGAGCTGGGCATGGGCGCGGACGGCGAAGCGGCCAGCATGGGAGCGGACGGCATGTCGTCTGGCATGTCGGGCAGCATGGGCACCAACCTCGGCGGCAGCAGCACGAAGAGCCCCTCCTGAGATCTTGAGCCCGCCCGCCAAAGACGTGGGCGCCGGCTTAGGCCTGGCCTCATCCGAAGCTAGGCGGGCATCACCGGACCCGTCCGGCCGGCCGGTCAGAGCTTCAGCCGCTGCGCGCAGCCTGCCCAGGCGGGCACCTCGGCCACCGCCCGTGCCCCGTGCAGGAATAGGGGGATGCGCGAGGCGCCGCGGGCCATTGCCAGTGCCCACACCGTGCCGTCGGCATTCACATCGATCACTCGCGCGTCGACCGCATGGACGCCCGCCATGGCCTGCGCGCCACCGGTTCCAAAAGGGTAAAACACCAACAGCACGGGCGCCTCAGCTGCCCCGGCCACAGGCCTGGCCGACCACAGCGCGAGGGCGAGGGTCATGCCGGCCAGCATGCCCCATGGCAATGCCCCCTGCGGCAGGCGACGCGGGACGCCGAGGCGCCAGCGAATGCCCTCACCACCGGTCAGAGGCGCCGGCGCGGTCCTTTGGCCAGGCGCCGGGGGCCGTGCGGTGCCGCTGTCGACCGCATCCCCGGGGTCATCGCCTCCGCCGGAGCCTGCACGCCCCAGCCACCGGGCCAGCGCGATCGGCAACCCGCCGGTGAGCAGCAGCCAGCCGATGTCCCAGGCCAGCGGCTGCGTACTGTCCATCCGCACGCGGTGCAGGCCCAGCAACCAGTGGAACAGCAGCGCGTCGAGCACGTTCCAGAGACCGAAGCCCCAGAGCAATTGAACCAACAGGCTGCGGTCGGCCACGGCGCCGGCCAGTGCGCCGCGGGCCCGCCACAGCAGCCACAAGGAGAGCGCCGCCAGCCCGTACATCAGCACATGGAACCAGCCATCGGCCAGGATCTGGCGTTCGATGTCGGCCCGGCCCGGTGCGCTGACAGCGCTCAGCAGGTGGTGCCATTGCAGCAGCTGGTGCAGCAGGATGCCGTCGAAAAAGCCGCTGGCCGCCACGCCGAGCAGCAGACCGCCCGTGCGCAGTGCCCTGCCCCCTGCGTGCCGCCCGACCGGCTGTCCGGGCCTGGTGCCGCCCGGGCGCGGGGGAATGGGGGGGCGGACGGAAGTTCTGGCAGGCATGCGATGGCCGGGCAAGGGAAGTGCCCGTACCGGCCGACTGCATCGACAACGCGGTGAGCCGCAGAGCAGAGCAGAGCAGCGCAGAGCAGAGCAGAGCAGGACAGCCTGCGGTCCCTGCATGACGAGGTCGTCCGCGTGCCGGCGAAACTGTTGCCGCAAGTTTTACCCACGCCCGGAACGCACGGCCGGGCTGGCTCGACCGGAGGCTGCATGGGTGCCGCCACCCGTCAGCGGGCACGCTGCTTGCCGACACCCAGGCATGCCAAGCCCCGCAACCCCGCCCTTCACCGCGTTCACTCCGCCCACAGCTTCCCACCGCCGGCCCCCCGGTTCAACCGGGGGCGCTCTTTGACCCAGGACGGCGACCGCGTTTTCGCCAGTTTCTGGCTGGCCGGCTTCGAAGGGGCGGACCACGTCAACGGCTCCGGACATCCGCTCCACCTCAACCGCGCCAACGGCCACTGGGACCGCCTGCACGAGGACTATGCCGCCCTGCGCGCCTGCGGCATCTTCACGGTGCGGGAAAGCATCGGCTGGCGGCTGTTCGAGGAAGCCGGCCGCGAGGGCCATCAACGGCTGCTGACCCATGCCCGCATCGCCGCCGAACACGGCATCCAGGTGGTCTGGACGCTGATGCACTACGGCGTGCCGCGCGGCGTCGACCTGTTCAGTGAACGCTTCGTCGACGCGTTCACGCGCCACTGCGAAACGGTGGTCGAACTGCTGCACTGGGTGGACGGGCCGCCACCGGTCTACCAGCCGATCAACGAGATCTCATTCTTCGCCTGGGCCGCCACCGAAACCGGCCTGATCCACCCGCACCTGCCTTCTTCGCCAGAGCGCGGCATGGCCCTGAAGCGGCAACTGGTCAGGGCCGCGCTGCGCGGCTGTGACGCGATCTGGGCGGTCGCGCCCGAGGCCCGCATCCTGCACACCGATCCGTTGATCCACATCGTCGCGCCGCCCGGCGCCGACGCCGCCATGCAGTCCGCCGCCGCGCAACAGCACGAGGCGCAGTTCCAGGCATGGGACATGATCGCCGGCCGCCTGGCGCCCGAGCTCGGCGGCAGCCCGCGCTACCTCGACGTGATGGGCCTCAATTACTACCACAATAACCAGTGGGAGCACGGCACCGGGGAGCGCCTGCACTGGCACCTCGGCGACGAGCGCCGGCGGGCCTTCGAAGACCTGGCCTTCGACATGCGCAAGCGCTATGGCCGGCCACTGGCGGTGGCCGAGACCGGCCACATCGGCGAAGGCCGCGCCGAGTGGCTCGACCACATGGCCGAATCCGCCCTCGCCTGCGAAGCCATGGGCGTGCCACTCGAAGGCATCTGCCTCTACCCGGCGCTCGACCGCCACGACTGGGAGAACCGGAGCCATTGGCACCGAAGCGGCCTGTGGGACCTGCCTGGCGTCGAGGCCGGCGATCTCACGCGGCACCCCGATCCAGCGTTTTTATCGCGCTTGCGACATTGGCAAGCAATCCTCCCCGGCCGTGGCCCCCACAGCGCCCATCCCTCGAAACCAAGGAACCTCCCATGACCACGCTGATCGTCTTTTCACACCTGCGCTGGAACTTTGTGCTCCAGCGGCCGCAGCACCTGCTTTCCCGCCTGGCGGCGCACCGGCAGGTCCTGTTCTTCGAGGAACCCGTCGGCGGCGCGACCGAACCCTGGCTCGAACGGACCACGCCGAGCCCGAACGTCGAGGTGCTGTGTCCGCACGTGAGCGTGGCCCAGGGAGGATTCCACGACGACCATCTGCCGGCGCTGCAGCAGCTTCTGGGCGACTATCTGCAGGAAAACGGCATCGACGATTACGCGGTGTGGTTCTACACCCCCATGGCCTTCCCCCTGGCCAGCGGCCTCACGCCGCGCGGCATCGTGTACGACTGCATGGACGAGCTCACCGCGTTCCGCCATGCACCGCGCCAGCTGGTGCAGCGCGAAAACGTGCTGCTGAAAGAGGCCGACCTGGTCTTCACCGGCGGACCGAGCCTCTACGAGTCGAAGCGCAACCGCCACCCGGACGTGCATTGCTTCCCGAGCAGCGTGGACGCCGCGCATTTCTCGCAACGCGTGGCCGACCACCCCGCGCAGGCCCACCTGCCGCACCCCCGCCTGGGCTACTACGGCGTGATCGACGAACGCCTCGACCTGTCGCTCATCGCCGCCCTGGCCGATGCCCATGCCGAGTGGCAGATCGTGATGGTCGGCCCGGTTGCGAAGATCGACCCGGCCAGCCTGCCGCAGCGCCCCAACATCCAATGGATGGGCCAGCGCGACTACGCGGAGTTGCCGGCGTTCCTGGCCGGTTGGGACGTGAGCCTGCTGCCCTTTGCCTTGAACGAGGCCACCCGCTTCATCAGCCCGACCAAGACGCTCGAATACCTGGCCGCCGGCAAGCCCTCCGTGAGCACGCCGATCCGCGACGTGGTGGAGCCGTATTCGGGCGTGGTGAAAATCGCCGTGGACGCGGCGGAGTTCATCGCGGCCTGCGAAGACATCCTGGCCTGGACGCCTGCCGACCGCCAGCGCTTTGCCGAAGCGGCGGCGGCCGTGGTCGCCCACACCTCCTGGGACCGCACGGTGGAGAGCATGAACCGCCTGCTGTCCCGCTTCGAGCGGCCGGCGCTGGCCCTGCCGCGGGCCATGTCGGCACCGGGGCAGCGCAGCGACGCGCCGGCCACGCCTCACCACCCGACCGTCGTCATCGGCGCAGGGCCGACCGGCCTGGCCGCCGCGCTCGAACTCGGCGGCGACGCCCTGTTGCTGGAGCGCGAACAGAGTGTGGGCGGCTGGTGCCGGTCGGTCGTCGACCGCGGCTTCACCTTCGACCTGGCCGGCCACACCATGGGCGACACCGACCCCTGGGTGCTGGCGCTCTACGGCCGGCTGCTCGGCGACAACGTCCACTGGCAGGACCGCGAGGCCTGGGTCTACAGCAAGTCGGTCTACACCCGGTATCCCTTCCAGGGCGCGCTGTACGGGCTGCCACCCGAGGTGGTGAAGGAATGCCTGATCGGCGCGATCGAAGCCCGCTTCGGCCCGCTCAAGAAACCCGAATTGCGGGTGGCCAGCACCGAGGTCAGCCCCGCCGCGACCGCAGCGCCAGCCGTGCCCGTGCCCCATAGCGGCACGCCGCGCAACTTCGAAGAATTCATCTACCGCGTCTGGGGCGCCGGGGTGGCCAAGCACTTTGCCATTCCGTACCACCAGAAGCGCTGGGCCGTGCCACTGGACGAGATCGAAACTTCCTGGCTCGGCAGCCGGGTGCCGCTGCCCAATCTGGAGGAGATCATCTCGGGTGCGCTGGAGCCGGCCCCCCGCCCGAGTGGGCCGGGCGCCCGCTTCGGCTATCCGCAGCGGGGCGGTTTCCAGGCGTTGATGGAAGGCTTCTTGCCATTGCTCGAGAACGCGCCGCAGCTCGGCGCCGAAGTGGTGGCCGTGTCGCCGTTGCAGCGCAGCGTGACGCTGGCCGACGGCCGCCGCTACGGCTACGACACCCTCATCAGCACCCTGCCACTGCCGCAACTCGTGGCGGCCATGGGCGACGAGGCGCCCGCCGCGGTGCGCGAGGCCGCCGCGGCGCTGCGCCATGTGTCGGTGCGCCGGGTGAACCTCGGCATCGCCCTCGAAGGCCGCGATGCCATCACCGAGAAGCACTGGATCTACTACCCCGAGGACACCGTGTTCCACCGCATCTTCGTGCAGGGCAATGCCAGCCCGCACTGCAGCCCGCCGGGCGGCTTTGGCCTGACCTGCGAGATCGCCTACTCCGACGCGAGGCCGCTGCCCGCCGACGGCGACGCGCTGGTCGAACGCTGCATCGCCGACTGCATCGGCGTCGGGCTGCTGCGCGAGGGCGACCAGGTGATTGCCGCCAGCCAGGTGGACATTCCCCGTGCCTACGTGGTGTACGACCATGCCCGTGCCGCCCATGTCGACACCATCCGCCGCTGGACCGACGCCGCCGACATCCTGCTCGCCGACCGCGACAGCGAATGGGAATACGACAACGCCGAGCATGCCTTTACCGCCGGCCGCAAGGCCGCTGCCGTGGCACTGGCCCGCAACGCGGCACTGATGGCGGACGGCAAGTCGGGCGACGCGGTCGCATCGGCAGGCGCATGAAGGGCGTCCACATGAAGGCCGTCCACATGACGAATGCCAGTGCGCGCCGCGAAGCGAACCCTTGCCGCGGTGCCTGCCCGCAGCGCCTGCCACGCAACCGCTGGGCGGGCCGGTATCGGGTGTCGGCCCATCACACCCACGGACGGCCACCAGCCGAGCCATCATGCGAATTACAGACTTCCATCCCGTCCGGGCAAAGGCCGGCCGTGGCGGCACGGTGCCCCATCGGCAACGCCGACCTGCGCCGATGTCGCGCCTCGCGGCCGGCCGCCCAGCCATGTCTCCGTACCTGATGCGCCTGGCCGGCTTGGTCCGCTTGGTCGAGCCC
Organism: Rhodoferax sp.; assembly: GCA_028292075.1. Next base: position 6,840 of record JAQGNA010000103.1, read on the forward strand.
GTCGCAGGCCAGCGCCGGGGACCGGGATGAGGCGGCTCGGCGCAGGCCTCGCTGTCGAGGCGCCGCTGCGGGGCCGCAACAACACGGAAAGCAGCGGGTACACCGCGCAAGGCGAGCGCACCGGCGTCGCCCCCTCCGGCCCGCCATCGACAGAAACGCCGCCCCGGCGGCCCGTGCCAGAGACGCCGATCCCGTTCCTCTGGGGCTACATCGCCCGGCGTCCCTTCATGTTCGGCACCCTGCTGGTGATCGTGACCGGGGGCGCCTCGTGTGCGGTCGGCGTGCAGTACGGCATGAAGCTCATCGTCGACGCCATGACCATGGACGACCGCAGCACGCAGGACATCTGGCGCTGGCTGGCATTGTTCATCACGCTCATCGCGGTGGAAAGCGGCCTCTGGCGGCTGGGTGGCTGGCTCGGCTGCCGCACCATCGTGTCAACAGGTGTGGACATCCGGCTCGACCTGTTCGACCACCTGGCCGGCCACCCCATGCAGTTCTTCTCGGACCACATGGCGGGCTCGCTCGGCAACCGCGTGACCGCCACCGCCGGCGCGAGCGGCGCGATCTTCAGCGGACTGATCTGGAAGATCATGCCGCCATGCATCGACTTCGTCGGGGCGGTGGTGGTGGCCGCGACCATCGACCTGCGCATGGCCGGCACGCTGGTGGCCGCGGTGGCCGCGGTGGCCGGGTTCATCACCTTCTTCGGCAGCCGTGGCCGGCCGCTGCACCAGGCCTATGCCGAACAGGGCGCCCGCGTGGGTGGCGAGATCGTCGACGTGGTGGCCAACATGTGGAGCGTGAAGGCCTTCGCCGCCCGCGAGCGCGAATACCAGCGCCTGCGCGCCTCCTTCGAAGAGGAGGCCAGCACGCAGCGGCGCAGCTGGCTCTACCTGGAGAAGGCACGCGTGCTGCACGACCTGTGCCTGCTGGCCATGGCGGGCACCATGCTGACCTGGGCCATCCACTCGTGGCGCATGGGCGTGAGCACGCCGGGCGACGTGGTGGTGGTGAGCGCCCTCACCTTCCGCATCCTGCATGGCTCGCGTGACCTGGCGCTGTCGCTGGTGGAGGCCACGCAGCAGCTCGGCGTGATCCGCGAAATGCTCAGCGTGATGGCGCGGCCGCACCGTATCGCCGATGCCCCCGACGCCGTCGACTTCGTTCCCGGCCCGGGGGCGGTGGAGATCCGGGGCGTGCACTATGCCTACGGCGACGGCCCGCCGGTGCTGAGCGGTTTCGACCTGTCGATTCCCGCGGGCCAGCGCATCGGCATCGTCGGCCCGTCGGGCGCGGGGAAGTCGACGCTGGTGGCATTGATCGAACGCCTGGACGACGTGCAGCGCGGCAGCATCGCCATCGACGGCCAACCGATCACCGGCGTGCGCCAGGAGAGCCTGCGGCATGCCATCGCGGTGGTGCCGCAGGACATTGCGCTGTTCCACCGCACGGTGCGCGAGAACATCCGCTACGGCCGCCCCGAGGCGACCGACGCCGAGGTCGAGGAAGCCGCGCGGCAGGCCCATTGCCACGAATTCATCGGGGCGCTGTCCGACGGCTACGACACCATCGTGGGCGAACGCGGCACGCGGTTGTCGGGTGGGCAGCGCCAGCGCATCGGCATTGCCCG
>JAQGNA010000130.1 GCA_028292075.1 Rhodoferax sp.
GGGTGGTGTCGGCCGAACTCAGGACGACGATGTCGGCCGGCGTCTGGTCGAGGCGTGCCACGACGCCGTCGTCTTCGACAAAGCCGCCTGGCCGGGTGCTCAGCAGGTGCATGGTGTGCGCGGGGGCAATGGAACGTTCAACAAGAGGCCGGCCATCAAGGATCGCTCATCAGTGGGAAGAACCGTGTCGAGCGCCCACGGAAAGCACCACAGGAGCGGCATCGGTGGCGCAGCAGGTTCTCTCACGCCTTCAGGCGGCCACGCCGGCCAGGCCGGCGTGCAGCGCCTCCGCGTCGAGGTCGGCACCGATGAACACCAGCCGGGTGCGCTGAGCCTCGCCGGCGGCCCAGCGGCGGTCGAAATGGTGGTCGAAGCGGCGGCCGACGCCTTGCAGCAGCAGCCGCATGGGCTTGCCCGGAATGGCGGCGAAGCCCTTTACCCGGTAAATGGTGTGCTGCTCGACCATGCGGCCCAGCGCCGCCAGCAGGCGGTCGCGGTCGACCGGCGGCAGTTCGATCACATGCGCGTCGAAGTCGTCGTGGTCGTGGTCTTCCTCATGGTCGTGGTGGCTGGTGCGGCTGTCGATGGTGGCCTCGGCCGCGCGGCCCTGGCCGAGCAGCAGCGCCATCGGCAGGCGGCCTTCGGTGGCGGTGAAGATCTTCACTTCGGGCGGGATTTCGCCACGCACCAAGGCTTCGACCCGGGCCCGGGCCGCATCGTCCATCAGGTCGGCCTTGTTCAGCACGACCAGGTCGGCGGCCGACAACTGGTCTTCGAAGAGTTCGTGCAGCGGAGACTCGTGGTCGAGGTTGGGGTCGGCGCGACGCTGGGCGTCCACGGCGGCGGGGTTTGCGGCGAACTGGCCACTCGCGGCGGCAGGGCCGTCGACCACGGTGACCACCGAGTCCACGGTGAACACGTTCGAGATCTCCGGCCACTGGAAGGCCTGCACCAGCGGCTTGGGCAGGGCCAGGCCAGAGGTTTCGATCAGCACCAGGTCGATGCGGTCGCGCATGCTGGCGAGCTTCTTCATGACGGGAAAAAACTCTTCCTGCACGGTGCAGCACATGCAGCCATTGGCCAACTCGTACAGCGCGCCGTCGACCTCGTTGCCTTCGTCGTCGCAACCGATGCCGCAGCCGCGCAGGATTTCGCCGTCGATGCCGAGTTCGCCGAACTCGTTGACGATGACCGCGATGCGCAGCCCGCCGGCGTTCTGCAAAATGTGGCGAAGCAGCGTGGTCTTGCCGCTCCCTAAAAAGCCGGTGACGATGGTGGCGGGAATCTTGGAGGTTTGCATCCGTACGATTCTCACATGAGCCCGGGGATCGACACCGACAAGGTCACGGTGTGCCCGCCACAACCATCGCCGCTCGGCCGACTTTGGCGCGGGCGCGCAGTGTCGACGGCAAGCTAACTCATCAGCGGTAGACACGCCTGCCCTGCACCCTCTGTCGAGAACTCCCCACATCAGGCTTCGCCATGGGTCCCTAAAGTCGGACGACCCACTGTCCAACAGGAAAAGCCCATGAACACCGATGCACCCAGCCAGCCTTGCGCCGATTGCAAATTGCAGAGCTTCTGCATGCCGTCGGGTCTCGACGACGCGCAGCGCAGCCGCATCGGCGAAGCGGTATGCAAGCGCATCCGTGTGAAGCGGGGCGAGACGCTGTATGACGACGGCGATCCGCTGGTCTACCTCTACACCGTTCGCACCGGCTTCTTCAAGACGAGCATGGTGACCGAAAGCGGCCGGGCGCAGGTGACCGGTTTCCAGATGGCCGGCGAAACCCTCGGGCTGGACGGCATCGTCACCGCGCACCACCACAGCGACGCGGTCGCCCTGGAAGACGCAGAAGTCTGCGCGATGCGATTCGACATGCTGGAGTCGCTGACCCAGGAGATTCCGGCCATGCAGAACCATCTGTACAAGACCATGAGCCGAGAGATCCTGCGCGACCACGCCATGATGCTGATGCTAGGCGGCATGCGCGCCGAGTCACGGGTGGCGGCCTTTTTGTTGAACCTGGCCAAACGGCTGCGCGCGCGCGGGTTTTCCGAGTCGGAATTCATCATGCGCATGACCCGCGAGGAAATTGGCTCCTACCTGGGGCTCAAGCTCGAAACGGTGAGCCGGGCGTTCTCCAAGCTGGCCGCCGAAGGCGTGATCGAGGTGCAGCAAAAGCATGTGCGCATCATCGACGTGGACCAGTTGATCGAGCTCGAACAAGGCGCCATGGCCTGACAGCGCGCAGCACGGGCTCGCTCCAAAGTGCATCGAGAACTCCCCACAGGCGCAACGACGGGGCACTTTTAAAGTCCTGGCAGCGCGCCGACCGGCCGCATCAGCGAGGCGAAATGCCCCGGCCGCTTCACGCAGGTTCAGAGCGTCAGCCGCTCAGGCTATTCCTGGCCTCGCCGCCTGCGCTGCAAGTGCTGCAAGTGCTGCGAGATCGCCGCGCAACAGGGTCCACGCACTTGCGGCTTCGTCGGCCTGCCCGTGCTCGGCGTGCAGCTCCAGCCGGCGGGCCGTGGCGCCTGCCACCGGATGCCCCAGCGAAGCCAGCACCGACGCCAGGTTGTGGCCCATGCGGCGCAGCGCCGGCAGATTTCGCAACATGAAGGCCTGGTCGCCGGCGACGATGTCGTTGTTAAACTGCAACAGGCAAGTCGCGCGGTAGGCGTGAAACAGTGCTTCGTTGCCCCCGAAGTGCCGCGCAATGGACTGGGTCTCTGGGTCGGCGTCCTGGCCAACGGAATCCACCGCCTCTTGCCGGAAGTCCTGGTCAGCCTTGGCTGAAACGCGGGCAGCGCGTGTGCTCAGGGCCAGGCCCTCTTCGACACACACCCGCAGCGCTTCCACGGAAACCGGTTTGTGGAGTTGCCGCCAGACGCCATAGGCCGCGAGTTCGGTCTGCACCGGGCCGGTGATGCCGGCGCTGCAGACGACCACCTGGGCGTCACCGCGCAGCGCCGGCTCGGCCTGCATGCGCTGCAGCAAGCCGATGCCCTGCTCGCCGGGCAGCATGAGGTCGGTGATGATGAGGTGGGCCTGATCCTGCCGCAGCGCCTCGACGGCTGCCGCCACGGAGTCGCAGGGCAGCAGCGCCATGTCCATGTCGTCCAGCGCCATCCCGAAGAAACGCACGACCGCCGGGTCGTCTTCCAGGAGAAGAACGCGCGGCAGTGCCATTCAGCCGTCCATGGTCGCCGCGACCTGCGGCGTGTTCAAAACTTCGGCGAGCAGGCGTGGCAGTTGAGTCACGAGGTCGGACTTGTGCACCACTGGCACGCCGGACAGCGCGAAGGCATAGGGCTTGCGCTGCTCGGTGTCGAGTGAAGTGACCACGATGAGGCGGCTGTTGGCAAACTGGGGATGCGAGCGCAATGTGGCGATGAGGGTCGCACCGTCGATGCCGGGCAAAAGGATGTCTACCAGCATCACGTCGGGCTGGAACTTACCGTACATCGCCAGGCCAATGATGCCGTCGCCGGCCGTTTGCAGCTGCGCCTCGGGGAGGTATTGCTTGACCAGCAGCGATACGAGGTTCTGGAAGTGCACCGAGTCCTCGATGAGCAGGATCCTCGGCGCGTCGGACGGTGCAGGACCTGCCACTGCGGCACCTGACTTGCCACCCGTGCCGTGCGCCGCCTCCCAGCGTTCGACCGACTGCTTCGAGATGCGCCGATGCCCGCCATGGGTTTTCCAGGCCTCGAATTCTCCGCGGTCGACCATCAGCTGCACAGACCGGACCGCCAAGCCGAGGCGCCTGGCCACGTCGCGGGTGGTGAAATCATCCGAAACGGATTCGGCGAGCGGGGCGGGCTTGGACTTCATGCCGCGATTTTCACCGATTTCGTAGTTTCCACAGATGAGTAGCGTTCGGCATCTGATAAAGGCAGGGCACGGCCACGCCGATCAGCTGTCGCGGTGCCGTTTTAAGCTCGACTGTGATTCCGGTCGCCAAAATTGATAATTACAAATAATTAACGTTCATTTGAACGCTCGAATCAGACACGGCTTGCCGACAGGCAGCAACGAGTTGCCGCCCCACACCGTCGATTCGCCCGCCCAGGTCGACCAGCGTTTTCGGTATGGAAGGGAACCCGTCAGTGGTAGATTTCCACGATCTGCTCCTGTGAACCGCTGCCACCCGCCCGCCCAACCGATGCCCGCAGGCCGGGCTTTTAGCCGCGATGGGCGCCACTGGCCGTACCCGCCGCGCCTTCACCGCCACCCCGTTCGGACATGACCACGACACGACCACCAGGACCGATGTGACGCAAGCCAACCAGACCACAACCATGCGGCAGGCCTCATTTGCCACCCGATGCGCTCTGGCGGCAATGGCCGCAAACATGGCCGTCGCCATCCTGGCAGTGGGCAACGCGCAGGCCGGCACCGTGGCAGACCGCGTGAA
>JAQGNA010000143.1 GCA_028292075.1 Rhodoferax sp.
AAGGCCTCGCCGCGTGCCGGGTCGACCACCAGGTCATCGGGCGAATCGACCCACTGCACGTCGGGACCGAACTTGGCCTGCCCGCCCAGGTCGAGCGTCAGGTGCACGCCCAGGCCCGCCGCTTCCGGCGCGGGGTAGATCAGGCGAGAAAACGGCGCCCGGCCGGCGAGCGTGAAGTAGTTGCCCTTGGCGTAGTAGCTCGGCGGCACCAAGGCCGGCGGCATGCCTTCGATGCGCCGTGCCAGCGCCTGGGCACCCAGGCCGGCGGCGTTGACCACGGTGTTCGCCAACAGTTCCGTGCCATCGGCTGCAACGAGCGCAATGCCGTCGTCCCGGCAAACGGCATGGTCGAGCGCCGCATTCAGCACGACCATGCCGCCGGCGTTTTCAAGATCGCCCTGCAGCGCCAGCATCAGCGCATGGCTGTCGACGATGCCGGTACTGGGCGAATGCACGGCGCCCACACAGGTCAGCGCCGGCTCCATGGCCCGCGCTTCGGCCGCGTTCAGCACCACCAGGTCGTTCACGCCATTGCCGGCCGCCTTGGCGACGATGCCCTGCAGCTGGTCCATCTGGGCGGCATCGGTCGCCACGATGAGCTTGCCGCAGCGCCGGTGGCCAATGCCGCGCTCGGCGAGGTAGGCGTACATCAGACGCTTGCCCTCGACGCAAAGCTGTGCCTTGAGCGAGCCCCTGGCGTAGTAGATACCGGCGTGGATCACTTCGCTGTTGCGAGAACTTGTGCCGGTGCCGATGCCGTCGGCCGCCTCGAGCACCATGACTTCACGGCCTTCGAGGGCCAGAGCGCGGGCCACGGCCAGGCCCACGACGCCGGCGCCCACGACCACACAATCGACGCGGTCCATCAAAGGCTCCTCGGGTCGGTGGCGAGCAGCAGCTCCACCAACGACCGCAGGTGCGCCTGCAAAGGCACGAAGCCATCGGTGATCTGCAACGTCTCTTCGTTCATGTACAGCTTGCGGTTGATCTCGAGCTGAATGCTGTGGCGATGCCTGGCCGGGTCGGCATAGCGGCGCACCAGTTCAACGCCCTTGTAGGGGTGGTTGTAGGCCACGTCGTAGCCCAGACCGGCCAGGTGCGCGCAGACCAGCTTTGACAACGCCGGGCTGGCGGTGCTCTGATCGCGGTCGCCGACCACGAAATCTGCATGCTTCTCGCCGGGAAAGCCGGTGGCGAACTGAGATGCCACCGCCGGCATGGAATGGCAGTTGATGTGAATGCAGTAGCCGTGCCGTGCGTGGGCTTCATCGATGGCCCGGGCCACCGCGGCATGGTACGGCTCCCAGCAGTTGGCGATGCGCGCCTCGACCTCGGCCACCGTGAGCTTCCGGCGGTAGAGCGGCACGCCGTCGTCGGTCGTGCGCCAGATCAGGCCCTTGCCGAGGCGCACCTTGTTCATCACTTGAGGATCTGTGGCCACCGGATGCGGCCAGGGTGCATCGAGCAGCGTGACGTCCATCTCGGTGGTGTCGCGGTTGGCATCGAGATAGCTGCGCGGAAAGTAGGCCTCGACCCAGCCGACGCCAAGCGCGGGCGCGAAGTCGTAAAGCTTTTCGACATGCGTGTCTTCGGCCTGGCGCAGCACAGGCAGCTCGCAGGCGTAGTCGAAATCCGGCGGGTAGCTGACTCCGCTGTGCGGCGAGTCGAGCACAAGGGGCGCGACGCCCGCGACATGGTGGACGGTTGGATGTCTCATGCGAACGATTGTGCCGCACCGGGGGAACCTTCAGAAGCGGATCGCAGTCCTGTATGTCAGCCACCGGTGAACACGACCCATCAGAGCCAGGCGCAACATTTGCGTGCTTCTGATGCAGATAACGCCAGATTTCCGCCGGGGATGGAATGCGAAGCATGAAATACTGCGGATGCGTCGAAGCAACCGGGCCAAGGTGCCCGCCTCGCCTAGGAATGGAAATGATCGAGCTGCACTACTGGCCCACACCGAATGGATGGAAGGCTTCCATCATGCTGGAGGAATGCGGTATTCCCTACCGCATGGTGCCGGTGAACATCGGCCGCGGCGAGCAGTTCACGCCCGAATTCATGGCGCTCATGGGGCCGCACCATCGCATGCCGGCCATCATCGACGACCAACCTGCGCAGGGACGCGCCCCCATCTACCTTTCAGAGAGCGGCGCCATCCTGATGTACCTTGCGGAGAAGTCCGGCCGCTTTCTGAGCCAGGACGTGCGCAGCCGCCACGAGACACTGCAGTGGCTCATGTGGCAGGTCGGGGGGCTGGGCGCCATGGCAGCGCAGAACGGGCACTTTCTGGCTTACGCGGCGGAGCGCATTCCGTATGCCATCGAGCGTTACGGCCGCGAGGTGCATCGCCTCTACGGTGTGCTCGACGCGCAGTTAGGCCACACGGGCAGCCATGTTGCCGGCGCGGAGTATTCAATTGCTGACATCGCCATCCTGCCCTGGGTGCGCATTCACCGCGCACAGCAGGTGGCACTGAAGGATTTTCCGAACGTGCAGCGCTGGTACGACGCGGTTTCCCAGCGGCCCGCGGTGAAACGCGGCCTGGCGCTGGGCCGCGAGTTGCGGGCGCCGGTGCTGAGCGAAGAAGCCCGGCGCGCGCTGTTAGGATCGGCGCCGGCAG
>JAQGNA010000197.1 GCA_028292075.1 Rhodoferax sp.
GTGGCCTCTTCACGGCGCGTGGCCCATTGGGCGACCTGCTCCCGGAGCGTGACGAGGCGCTGTTCCACGCGTTGCCGGCCTTCCACCACGAAGCGGATCTCGCCCTCAAGCCGGCCGACTTCGGCACTCGCCTCGTACAGCTTGCCCTGGAACTGGTTGACCTCGTCACCGGCGGCATAGTGCGCCTGGCGAATGGTTTCCAGCTCGGCTTCGATGTGGCGGAGGTCGGCCACGCGCGATTCGAGGTCGTTCACCGCCTGCAGCGCATCGAGCTTGACCTAGGCCTGGTCCGCCTCGCTCTCGGTCTTCTTCATGAACCAGAGCTGCTGCTGCTTGAGCGTGGCACCGGCCAGCAGCTGGTTGTAGCGGCTGGCCACCTCGGCCTGCTTTTCGAGCCGCTCCAGGTTGGCGTTCAGCTCACGCAGGATGTCTTCGACGCGGGTCAGGTTTTCGCGGGTGTCTGAGAGACGGTTTTCCGTTTCGCGCCGGCGTTCCTTGTACTTCGACACGCCGGCCGCTTCTTCCAAAAACAGCCGCAGTTCTTCGGGGCGCGATTCGATGATGCGGCTGATGGTGCCCTGGCCGATGATGGCGTAGGCGCGCGGGCCGAGGCCGGTGCCGAGGAAAACGTCCTGCACGTCGCGCCGGCGCACCGGCTGGTTGTTGATGTAGTAGCTGCTGGTGCCGTCGCGGGTCAGCACGCGTTTCACGGCGACTTCGGCAAACTGCGCCCACTGGCCACCGGCGCGGTGATCGGGGTTGTCGAACACCAGTTCCACGCTCGCACGGCTGGCCGGTTTGCGGGTGTTGGTGCCGTTGAAGATGACGTCCTGCATGGACTCGCCACGCAACTCCGAGGCCTTGCTCTCGCCCAGCACCCAGCGCACCGCGTCCATGATGTTGGACTTGCCGCAGCCGTTCGGCCCGACCACGCCGACCAGCTGGCCGGGGAGATGGAAGGTCGTGGGTTCCGCGAAGGACTTGAAGCCGGATAACTTGATCGAACTGAGACGCACCGCACACCCTGTGTTGAGCGGGCCCGCCCGTTCACCCGAAGTGAAGGCGACTCAAGCCCTTGTTTTGTAACACTCTTTTTTACATTTGGAGGCGCCGCCACTGGCAGCGCACAGGGGCGCGATTTTAACCCGGCCCTACCACCAATAAGCCGGGCCGAAAACGCGGTGTCAGATGGTCTCGGGCGCCTGCACCGCCACCAGCACGGTCTGCAAATGACCTTCGCGCTCGCGCTGGCGCAGCCACCAGACAGCGCCCTTCTTCACGGAGAAGCTGGGGTCGTCCAGTCCAAGGAGCTGCGCCACGGTCTGGCCGATCGTCGGTTGATGACCGACCACCAGCACGGCGGCCTTGCCCTCGGGCCACTGGGCCGCCTGCAACAGCTGCGCCGGCGTGGCGCCAGGCGCCAGTTCAGGCCGCAGCTTGTACTTGCGACCGAGGGCCTGCACGGTCTGTTCGGTCCGGCGCGCCGGGCTTGCCAGCACCCGGGTGGTCTCGGGCAACTGGCGGTCGAGCCAGGCGGCCATGCGGCTGGCCTGCTTCAGCCCCTTGGGGGTCAGGCTGCGATCGAGGTCGGACAGCCCCTCGCGCTCGTCTTCCGCTTCGGCATGACGCCACAGGATCAGGTCCATGGTGATCTCCCGTCGTTGACTTTGCCGGCCTGCAGCGCCGCGCATGGGGTCGGCATCAGGTGTCGCCGGTGCGGCGGCGGTTGGCATAGCGCGCCGCCAGCGCATCCTGGGCGCCCGGGCCGGGCACGGCGCCAGCACCGGTGTTCACGCGAATATAACGGCCATCGGCCTGCAGATCCCAAGCCTCCCGGCCGTCCATCAGATAGGGCACCAGGCCTTCGTCGATGATGCGCTGGCGCATGCGGGCGTCGGTCACCGGCCAGGCCAGTTCGATGCGGCGCAGCATGTTGCGGTTCATCCAGTCGGCGCTCGAAAGATACAGGTCTTCGTGCTCGTCGGCACGGAAGTAGAAGATGCGGGAATGCTCCAGAAAGCGCCCGACCACCGAACGCACGCGGATGTTGTCGGTGAGCCCCGGCACCTGCGCCGGCAGCATGCAGGCGCCGCGGATGATCAGGTCGATCTTCGCGCCCTTGCGCGCCGCGTCGACCAGCGCCTGAATGATGGCCTCGTCGGTCAGCGCGTTCATCTTGGCGACGATGCGGGCCGGCCGTCCCTCGGCCGCCGCCTGCCCCACCAGTTCGATCTTTTCGATCGTCTTGCGGTGCAGCTGAAACGGCGCGAGCCACATGCGCGCCATGCGCGGCAGCTTGCTCTGGCCGGCGATGTGGACGAACACATGCTCCATGTCGGAGGTGAGCGCCGGGTCTGCGGTCAGGTGGCTCAGGTCGGTGTAGAGCCTGGCGGTGCGTGGGTTGTAGTTGCCGGTGGAGAGGTGGCCATACTGGCGCAGGTTGCGGCCTTCGCGGCGCGTCACGAGCAGCATCTTGGCATGTGTCTTGAGGCCCACCACGCCGTACACCACCTGCGCGCCCACCGACTCCAGCATCTCCGCCCAGTTGATGTTGGCCTCTTCGTCGAAGCGTGCCTTCAGCTCCACCACCACGGTGACCTCCTTGCCGCGGCGCACGCCTTCGCGCAGCAGCGCCATCAGTTCCGAGTCGGCACCGGTACGGTAGATCGTCTGCTTGATCGCCAGCACCTGCGGGTCGTTCACCGCCTCGCGGAGGAAGGCCAGCACCGCGTCGAAGCGCTCAAAGGGCTGGTGAATCAACACGTCGCCACGCTTGAGTCGGTCGAAAAAAGACTCGCCCGGCGTCAGCTCCACCGGCCAGCTGGGCTCGAAGGATGGAAACAGCAAGCCGGGCGCGACCCGCGCATCCACCAGGTCGATCAGCTGGGTCAGCCGCGCCAGGTTCACCGGACCGTGCACGCGGTACAGCGCCTCGGTCGGCAGGTTGAACTGCCGCAGCAGAAAGGAAGCCAGGTGCTCCGAACACCCTGCCGACACTTCGAGCCGCACCGCCTGGCCGTAGTGGCGTACCTCGAGCCCCTGGCGCAAGGCGGTGCGCAGGTTGCGCACGTCGTCGTCGTCCACCGCGAGGTCGGAATGGCGGGTGACGCGGAACTGCGAGAACTGGCCGACCACCCGCCCTGGAAACATCTCGTGCAGGTGCGCCCGGATCACGCTCGACAGCGATACGAATCCGGCGTACTTGCCGGCCACCTTGTCCGGCAGGCGAATCAGGCGCGGCAGCACCCGCGGCACTTTCAGGATGGTGATGTCGTTCTCGCGGCCGAAGGCATCGTGGCCGCTGAGCTGGACGATGAAATTGAGCGACTTGTTGGCCACCTGCGGAAACGGATGCGACGGATCGAGTCCGATCGGCACCAGCAGCGGCCGCACCTGCCGCTCGAAGTAGTCCTTGACCCAGGCGCGCTGGGCATGGTTGCGCTCGCCGTGCGAGACGATGCGAATGCCCTGCCGCGCAAAGGCCGGCAGCAGCTGGTCGTTGTAGAGCGCGTACTGGCGGGCCACCAGTTCATGCGCCGCCGCGGCCAGCTTTTCGAACGAGCGCGCCGAATACACGCCCTTGCCTTCGGCATGGTGCACCGCATCGAGGTGCGGCGCGGCGCGCACCTCGAAGAACTCGTCGAGGTTGGACGACACGATGCAGACGAAGCGCAGCCGCTCCAGCAGCGGCACCTCCGGGCGGCGGGCCCAATCGAGCACGCGCTCGTTGAATGCCAGGATGCTGTGGTCGCGGTCGAGCAGTGCCACGGCTTGCCGCGTTCCGGGCACGGGCGCCGGGTTTCCCCTGGACGAGGTGAATGAACCCGAAGGATCGGCCGGGTCGGCCGGCGCCAGCGGCACGGCGCTGGTTGGCGGCTGCGGCGCGGCCGATGTCACCACCTGTGTCGAAGAAGCAGGCGAGCCCGCGGAAGAACTCGCCGAAGGGCGCGCAGGGGATGAGGAAAATGGTTCAGACAATGGCCGCATGAGTCGCGACAGTGTGCCTTTTTTCCGTGTCAACTTGATGACAACGACATGGCAGCCGCGTGACGATCCTGTCAATGGCTGCGGTCAGCAGCCGCTGACATCTTCAGTCGTCGCGGTCGGGCAAGGCCGCGGAGCAGCGCGGGAACCGTGATCGGACAGCGCGGTGGTGCGCGCGGTGGTGAGCGCGCTGGTAATTGCGGTCAGGCCTCGTACACCACCTCGGCGCGGCCCGAGCCGATCTGCGAAAGCCAGGTGGCCAGCGCGGCATCGGTCGGGAAGAAACGAGCCTCTTCGCCAAGTTGAAGTTCGGCGCCGGCCGCGCCACGCTCGGTTCGGCGCTGCACCTGCATGCGCACCATCAGCCCGCGCAGGATGTCACCCTGGTCGGACATCTCGCGCTTGGGCGGAAACTCCCGCACCACGCGGGCGATGTCGGGCGCGCCGCTGCGCTCGCCCGGCTGCACCGTCACGCGGAAGAACTTGCCGAAGCGGCAGCGGGCGGTGGCCAGGTCCCAGGCTTCGGTCACGCTCAGTTGCAGTCCGCCGCCGCCGAAGCGGTCGACCTGCACCTTGCCCATCACGATGATGAGTTCATCTTCCCTGAAGAGGTTCTTGTTGAGGTTCATGATGGCCTCGGACACGCGCGCGTCGAGCATGCCGGAGCCGTCGTCGAAGCGGAACAGCCCCAGCTTGCCGCGCTGCCCGTTGATCACCCGCAGGTCGCTCACGATGCCGGCAAGCAGCACCGGGTCGCGGCCGTCCACCGCGTCGGCCACCTGGCGCTTGGCAAAGCGGCGCACCTCGGCACGCACCTCGTCGAACAGGTGGCCAGACAGGTAGAAGCCGAGGGCTGTCTTTTCGAGCGTGAGCTTCTCCTTCACGCCCCAGGGCGTGGTCTCGACCAGGCCCGGCTCCTCGGTGCTGGAGCCGTGGCTGTCGTCCATCATGTCGAACAGTCCGCCCTGCCCCGCATTCGCCGCAGCAGCGGCGGCAAAGGCAAAGGCCCGGTCGATCGAGGCCACGAGTTCGGCGCGGTTCAGGTGCAACGCGTCGAAGGCACCGGCCTTGATCAGCGCCTCGACCGAGCGCTTGTTGAGCCGCGAGCGGTCCACCCGCAGGCAGAAGTCGAACAGGCTCTTGAACGGACCGCCTTCCTCGCGGGCAGCCACGATGGCGTCGATGGCCTGCTGCCCCGTGCCCTTGACGGCACCCAGCCCGTAGCGCATCACCTTGTCGGTGACCGGCTCGAAGCGGTAGCGGCCACGGTTCACGTCCGGCGGCTCGAAGCTCAGGCCCATCTTCACCGCGTCCTCATAGAGCAGCTTGAGCTTGTCGGTGTTGTCCATTTCCACCGTCATGTTGGCGCAGTAGAACTCGGCGGCGTAGTGCACCTTGAGCCAGCCGGTGTGGTAGGCCAGCAGCGAATACGCGGCGGCATGCGACTTGTTGAAGCCGTAGCCCGCGAACTTCTCCATCAGGTCGAACACCTCGTCGGCCTGGGCCTCGCCGATGCCGTGGGTCGCAAGCGCCCCAGCGCGGAATTTCTCGCGGTGCTCGGCCATCTCCTCGGCTTTTTTCTTGCCCATGGCGCGGCGCAGCATGTCGGCGCCGCCGAGCGAGTAGCCGCCCAGGATCTGCGCCGTCTGCATCACCTGTTCCTGGTAGACCATGATGCCGTAGGTCTCGGAGAGCATCTCGGCCACCGCCGGGTGCGGATACTCCACCACCTCTCGCCCGTGCTTGCGCGCCACGAAGCTCGGGATCAGGTCCATCGGGCCGGGCCGGTACAGCGCGTTCAGCGCGATCAGGTCTTCGAGCCGGGTCGGCTTGGCGTCCTTCAACATGCCCTGCATGCCGCGGCTTTCAAACTGGAACACGGCTTCGGTCTTGCCCTCTGAAAACAGGCGGTAGGTCGCCTTGTCGTCGAGCGGAATGTTCTCGTAGGCGAAGTTCTCCTGGCCCTTGTGGCGCTTGACGATGAACTCCTTGGCGATCTCGAGGATGGTGAGCGTGGCCAGGCCCAAAAAGTCGAACTTCACCAGGCCGATGGCCTCCACGTCGTCCTTGTCGTACTGGCTCACCGCCGACTCGCTGCCCGGTTGCTGGTAGAGCGGGCAGAAGTCGGTGAGCTTGCCGGGCGCGATGAGCACACCGCCGGCATGCATGCCGATGTTGCGGGTCATGCCTTCGAGCTTCTGCGCCATCTCGATGACGGTGCGCACGTCTTCCTCGGTGCGCACGCGCTCGTAGAGCAGCGGCTCCAGGTCGAGCGCGTAGTTGTTCTTGTCGCCCTCCTTCTTGACCTCGGGCGGATAGGCCAGCGTGTACGACATGCCGGGCTTGCCGGGCACCAGCTTCGAGATGCCGTCGCAGAAGGTGTAGCTCATGTCCATCACCCGGCCGACGTCGCGGATGGCGGCCTTGGCCGCCATGGTGCCGAAGGTGGCGATCTGGCTCACCGCGTTCTTGCCGTATTTTTCCTTCACGTAGTCGATCACGCGGTCGCGGTTGCCCTGGCAGAAGTCGATGTCGAAGTCGGGCATCGAGACCCGCTCCGGGTTCAGGAAGCGCTCGAACAGCAGGTTGTACTTGAGCGGGTCGAGGTCGGTGATCTTGAGCGCATAAGCCACCAGCGAGCCGGCGCCGGAGCCGCGGCCCGGGCCCACCGGGCAGCCGTTGCTCTTGGCCCAGTTGATGAAGTCGCCCACGATGAGGAAGTAGCCCGGAAAGCCCATCTTCAGGATGGTGCCGATCTCGAATTCCAGCCGGTCCACATAGCGCTGGCGCTGTGCCTCGCGTTCGGCCGCGTCGGGGTACAGGTGCAGCAGCCGCTCCTTCAGGCCTTCATGCGAGGCGTAGCGGAAATAGTCGTCCGGCGTCATGCGCTCGCCGTTGACTTCGGGCGTGGGGAAGTCAGGCAGTTGCGGCTTGCCCAGCACCAGGGTGAGGTTGCAGCGCTTGGCGATCTCGAGCGTGTTGGCAATGGCCGAGGGCACGTCGGCGAACAGCGCTTCCATCTGCGCCGCCGGCTTGAAGAACTGTTCGCGGGTGAAGCGCCGCACGCGACGGGGGTTGCCCAGGATCTCGCCTTCGGAGATGCAGACCCGGGCCTCGTGGGCCTCGTAGTCGTCGGGCTCGGTGAACTGCACGGGGTGCGTGGCCACCACCGGCAGCTTGAGTCGCGCGGCCAACTGCACCGCACCGATCACCTGCACCTCGTCCTCCGGCCGTCCGGCGCGCTGCAGTTCCAGATAGAAGCGGTGCGGGAACACCGAAGCCAGTTGCAGCGCCACGTCGGCCGCACGCACGCCATCGCCCTGCACCAACGCCTGGCCCACCGGCCCGGCCTGTGCGCCCGACAGGCAAATCAGGCCTTCGTTCAATTCCTGCAGCCAGGCCATCTTGATCACGGCCTGCGCCTTGACCACGTTCTGCGTGAAGCCACGGGCCAGCAGCTCCGACAGGTTGAGATAGCCCTGTTTGTTCTGCACCAGCACCACCACCCGCGACAGCGCCCCGGCTTCCTTGCCCAGCCCTTCCAGAAAGATCTCGGCGCCGATCAGCGGCTTGACGCCCTTGGCGCGGGCCTCTTTGTAGAACTTGATGGCCCCGAACAGATTGCTCAGATCGGTGATGGCAAGCGCAGGTTGCTGGTCTTTCCTGGCGGCCTGGACGATATCGTCGATGCGGTTGGTGCCATCGACCACGGAGAACTCGGTGTGAATGCGGAGGTGAACGAACATCGGGGCATTTTAGGCCGGCGGCACACGACGGCCGGCCGCGGAGATGTGGGCATGCGTCTTGCTTACGATGAAACACACCGTTGCAATTCGTGATTCTGGCGACGATTCCACTTCACCGTCAGCTGTGCGTCGATGTCGAAATCGGCGCGCCCGGCTTGCGGGCCACTCCAGGGTTTTCGTCATGTTCCGTTCGTTGAGAAGTTCCACACTCTGTCTTGCCGCTGTCGGCATCCTCTCTGCGCTGCTGGTCGCGGGCCAAGCGTATTGGGGCCTCGAACGGCTCAACACCCTGGCCGGCGAGGCCTTCGTGGCCAAGGACGTGGTGGCCGACATCCTGCCGCCACCCATGTACCTGATCGAGATGCGCCTGGCGCTGTCGCAAGGCGCTGAGGGCAGCATGCCGGTGGCCGAGTTGCAGCGCCAGTTCGACCGGCTCGAAGGGGAATACCGCGAGCGCGTCGCCTACTGGCAGAAGCATCCGCCGTTCGGCCTTGAGCAGCACTTGCTGGGCCGGCAGCACGAGGGCGCGCTGCGCTTCATTACCGCGGCCCGCGCCGAAGTGGTGCAGCGCCTGACCGCGGGCGACGTGGCCGGGGCGCGCGAGCACCTGGCGGCGGTGCACGCGCTGTATCTCGAGCACCGCGCGGGCGTGGACGCCACCACCGCCGCGGGCAGCCGCTTTGCGGCCGAGGCCATGGCGTCGTTCGCCCACACCGGTGCGCACATCTCGGTGGTCTCGGCCTGGGTCGTCGCGGCGGCCCTGCTGCTGGTGCTGCTCGTCTCGCGCCCGGTGCTGCAAAGCCTGCGCTCGCCCATCGCCGATTGCAGCCAGCTGGCACGCGAGGTCGCGGGGGGCAATCTGCTGGTGGCCATCGAACAGACCCGGCAAGACGAGATCGGCGAACTCCAGGCGGCGCTGGCCGGCATGCAGGCGGCCCTGCGCCGCATGGTGGGCGAGGTGCGCGCCTCGTCGAACGGCATCCGCGAGGCCAGCGCCGAGGTGGCCAGCGGCGGCATGCACCTGAGCCAGCGCACCGAAGACACCGCCTCGAGCCTGCAGCAGGCCGCCGCCGCCATGGACGAACTGGCCGCCACGGTGAACCAGAACGCCGATTCGGCCCGCCACGCCAACCAGCTGGCGTCGTCGGCCGCCATGGTGGCGGCGCGCGGCGGCAGCATCGTGGCCCAGGTCGTGACCACCATGGCGGGCATCAACCAGAGTTCGCACCAGATCGTGGACATCATCGGCGTCATCAACGGCATCGCCTTCCAGACCAACATCCTGGCGCTGAACGCGGCCGTTGAAGCCGCGCGGGCCGGCGAGCAGGGCCGCGGCTTCGCCGTGGTGGCCAGCGAGGTGCGGCTGCTGGCCCACCGCAGCGCCGAGGCGGCCAAGGAGATCAAGGGCCTGATCGAAGCCAGCGTAGGCCGTGTCGAATCGGGGAGCCGGCTGGTCGAGGAAGCCGGCAGCACCATGACGGAGATCGTGGCCAGCGTGCAGAGCGTCAACCGCATCATCTCCGAGATCACCAACGCGGCGGCCGAACAGGGGGCCGGCATCGCCCAGGTGAACGGCGCGGTGAACCAGCTCGACCAGATGACCCAGGAAAACGCGGCCCTGGTGGAAGAAAGCGCCGCCGCGGCCGAAAACCTGAAACAGCAGGCCCTGCGCCTGGCGGGCATCGTGGGCGCTTTTCGGCTCGAAAGCCACGCCCAGCCTGCGTCGGCCTGAGCGGGGCGCCGTTCAACGCGGTTGGTGGCCGGCCAGACCCGGCAGCGTTCAGTCCGGTGAGCGGTACACCAGCACCTTCAGCGACCGCTCTTCCGACACGTCGGCGAACACCGGCGGGTTTGCCACGCGCTCAACGAAGCGCATGTCGGGCACCAGCGCCTGCATCTGCTCCTGCAGGAACGCAACGCCAAGTTCCGGCGCGTTCAGGCACAGCAGCGCGTGGCCGCCGCGCTTCAGCAGATCGGGCAGGCGACGGATCAACCGCGCGTAATCCTTGTTGGCGACGAAACTGCCCTTCTGATAACTGGGCGGGTCGAGGATCACCAGGCCATAGGGTCCGCTGCGGGTGATCTTGCCCCAGGAGGTAAAGATGTCATGCGCCAGGAAGCTCGCACCCGAGGCCAGCCCGTTCAGCTGGTGGTTTTGCTGGCCGACCGCCATCGCGCCATGGCTCATGTCCACGTTCACCACCTGGCGCGCGCCGCCCAGGCCGGCCACCACCGAGAAGGCGCAGGTGTAGGCGAACAGGTTCAGCACCTTCAGCCCCGGGCGCGCCTCGGCATGTGCCCGCACCCAGCGCCGCCCTTCGGCCATGTCGAGGAACAGGCCGTGGTTCTGGCCCTTGTCCAGGTGCACGCGAAACCGGGCGCCCTGCTCCGTGACCACATGCGGCTCGGGCACGGCGCCGGCCAGCACGCGCGTGTCGCTGCGGCCTTCATGTCGGCACTGGAAGACCAGGTTCAGCGGCTGGCCGGATGCGATCTGCTCCCAGCGGGTGGAAAGGGCGGCCTGCAACAGCAAGAGCTCTTCGTCGGGCACCGGCTGGAAGCTGGTCAGCAGGCAGACCGGCGGGTAGACATCCAGCGCCCAGTGCGCGCAGCCCGGATGCAGGCCACCACGTCCATGGAAGACGCGCCGGGCGTCGGGGGAAAGGTCCATCGTGGCGATGGCGTCGAGCAGGGCTTGCATGGGCGGGCGTGGGAGATTGAATGGTGGTGGGAGCGGGAAGTGGGCGTCGCGGGTCGCGTGAAGCCCGGGTGAAGGGTGAAGCCCGGGTGAAGCCCGAGCGGCGAGTGTAGGCAGCGGCGGGGCCGTCCGCCGGCCTTCTAAAATCGCAGGGTGAACGCCATCCTCAACATCTCCGCCTACAAGTTCGTCCCGTTGACCGACACCGAAGCCTTGCGTGAACGCCTGGCCGAGCATGCAGCCGCGCTGCAGCTCAAGGGCACGGTCCTGATTGCCCCCGAAGGCATCAACCTTTTTTTGGCCGCGCCGGCCGAGGCCATCCAGACTTTTGTGGCCGCGCTGCGCGAGGACGCCCGCTTCGCCGACCTGGCACCGAAGGAAAGCTGGTCGCCGACCCAGCCGTTCCGCAAGATGCTGGTGAAGGTCAAGCGCGAGATCATCCGCATGGACCATCCCGCGATCCAGCCCGATTTCACGAGCGCCGACGGCCGCGCGCCGGCCGTGCCGCCGGCCACGCTGAGGCGCTGGCTCGACCAGGGGCACGACGACGAAGGTCACCCGGTGGTGACGCTCGACACGCGCAACGCCTTCGAAGTGGACCACGGCACGTTCGAAGGTGCGATCGACTGGCGCATCGAGAAGTTCAGCGAGTTCCCGGCCGCGCTGCAGGCCCACAAGGACGAGCTTGCCGGCAAGACGGTGGTGAGCTTCTGCACCGGCGGCATCCGCTGCGAAAAGGCCGCGATCCTGATGCGCGAGGTCGGGCTAGACCACGTCTACCAGCTCGAAGGCGGAATCCTGAAATACTTCGAGGAGACCGACGGCGCCCATTACCGCGGCGACTGCTTCGTCTTCGACGAACGGCGCACGCTGGGTGCCGACCTGGCAACCACGGGTGCCCCCGCCGCACCGTCCACAGAACAACAGGGTTGAACATGCCATCGGCACCACCAGACCACGCCGCAGGTGCATCGCCTGCATCGCCTACCGTCGCCGGCACACCCGGCACACCCGGCTCATCCGCCGCGCCTTCAACCAAATTCACCGGCTACCAGAAGTTCGTCGCCGGCCTGCTCGCCTTCCTGCAGTTCGCGGTGATCCTGGACTTCATGATCATGTCGCCCCTGGGCGTGATGATCATGCCGGCGTTGCAGATCACGCCACGGCAGTTTGGCCTGGTCGTCTCGGCCTATGCCTTTGCCGCTGGCGCATCCGGCCTGTTGATGGCCGGCTTTGCCGACCGCTTCGACCGCAAGCGCCTGTTGCTGTTCTTCTACACCGGCTTCGTGCTGTCGACGCTGTGGTGCGGCCTCGCGCCCAGCTTCGAGATGTTGCTGGCCGCGCGCATCGTCACCGGCATCTTCGGCGGCGTGATCGGCTCGGTGGTGTTGGCCATTGCCACCGACCTGTTCGCGCCGCAGTTGCGGGGCCGCGTGATGGGCATCGTCCAGACCGCCTTCGCCGCCAGTCAGGTGCTGGGCCTGCCCACCGGGCTTTACCTGTCGAACCATTGGGGCTGGCACATGCCCTTCGTGGCGATGGCGGCCTTCGGCGCGGTAGGCGGCCTTGTCATCGCGTGGCGCATGAAGCCGGTGGCCGACCACCTCAAGGCACGGCAGGAAAAGAGCGCCTTCAAGCACCTGGTGCACACCGTGGCCGAGCCGCGCTACCTCACGGCCTTCGCCACCACGGCGCTGCTCACCACCGGCGGCTTCATGCTGATGCCGTTCAGCAGCGCGTTCACGGTCAACAACCTCGGCATCCCCCTCACCCACCTGCCAACCATCTACCTCATCACCGGCATGTGCACCATCTTCGTCGGGCCGCTGGTGGGCCGGGCGGCCGACGCCTGGGGCAAGCTGCCGGTGTTCCTGGCGGGTAGCGCGCTCACCATCATCATGGTGACCATCTACACCCACCTGCACGATGTGTCGCTGCCGGTGGTGGTGCTGGTCAACGTGGTGATGTTCGTTGGCATCTTCTCGCGGATCATTCCGTTCCAGGCGCTCGTCAGCTCGGTGCCCGACGCCACGCAGCGTGGCTCGTTCAATGCGATCAGTGCCGCCACGCAACAACTGTCGGGCGGCCTGGCCTCGCTGGTGGCGGGGCACATCGTCTCGGTCGGCGAGGACGGCAAGCTGCAAAACTTCGCCGTGGTGGGCTATGTGGTAATCGGCACGACGCTGGTCGCGGGCTTCCTGGTCGCAAAGGTGCAGAAGGGCATTCGCGAACGCACGCTCGCCACGCCGGCCGCCGGCGCACCAGCGGCCTGAAGCCAGCGACACCTAGGCAAGCGGCTTGCGCTCGGGCAGCGGAATGAATTCCGTCTCGCCCGGTACCTGGCCCATGGTCTGGGCCAGCCAGTCGTCGCCGGCCTGCGCGATGCGTTCCTTGCGGCTCGACACGAAGTTCCACGACATGAAGCGGTGCCCGTCGAGCGGCTCGCCGCCCAGCACCATGAGCCGCACGGGGCCGTCGGCCACGATGAGGCTGTCTTCACCCGGTGACAGCAGCGCCAGGGTGTGGGCCGGCAAGGCCGCGCCATCGACTGTGACGTCCCCGTTCACTGCGTAGACGCCGAGCTCGGCCGCCAGCGGCGGCAGCACGAAACGGCCACCGGCTGGCAATTGCACATCGAGGTACAGCGTCTGTGCAAACGTGGTCACCGGCGAGGCCTGGCCGAACGCGCTGCCGATGAGCACGCGCACCTGCGCGTCACCCAGGCTCAGCACCGGAATCTCAGCGGCCGGCGTGTGCTCGAAGCGCGGCTCCACCTCTTCGGCCGCCACCGGAAGCGCGGCCCAGAGCTGGATGCCGTGGTTCACATAGTCCACGTCGGCCAGGTGCGGCGGCCGGCGCTCGGAGTGCACGATGCCGCGCCCTGCCGTCATCCAGTTGATGGCGCCGGGCTCGATCTGCTGCACCGAGCCGAGGCTGTCGCGGTGCAGAATCGCGCCGTCGAACAAATAGGTGATGGTGGCCAGGCCGATGTGCGGATGCGGGCGCACGTCGTACTGGTCGGCGGGGTGCACGGTGACGGGGCCGAAGTGGTCGAAGAAGATGAACGGGCCCACGGCCTGCTTCTTTGCCGAAGGCAGCAGCCTGCGTACGACGAAGCCGCCGCCCAGGTCCTTGTCATGCCCCGTGAGTTGTGCCGCGATGGCCATGGCTGCTCCTTGTCTTCAGTCGGTGAATTCAATCGGTGGTCGGGATGGTTGAGGCGATTGGACCACGCCCCGCGCAGGTCGCGGGCTCGACACCCGGCGCCCGGCACGCTTCAGGCCGCGCGCTCGACCTGGGTGCTGATTTCGGTGGTGACCGCGGTCATGAGCTTGTGGACCGGGCACTTCTGCGCCACGGCGGAGAGCTCCCGCAGTTGCGCGTCGGTCAGTTCTCCGCTGATGCGCAGCCGCGTGGCCAGGCGGTAGACGCCCTTGCGCTCGTCCTGGTCGTCGCGCTCGACCACGGTGTGGATGTCGGTGACGGGAATGCCCTTGCGGCGCGCATACCACATCACGGTGAGGGCCTTGCAGGCGCCAAGCGAGGCGTCGTACAGGTCGTGCGGGCTGGGGCCGGCGTCCTGGCCGCCTTCGGCCTCGCTGACGTCGGTGGTCAGCGCATGGGCGCCGATCTGGAGCGATTGCGCCAACGGACCGCGTCCGTCGGCATGGTGAAGTTCGATGGCCATGGCGTAACCTTTCGGAAGGGTTCGCCAGGGCCGTCCCGGCGAACCGGTGGGGAGCTTAACCCTTGAAGCGGGCGGTCAGCTTGGCGACGCGTTCGCCGTAGAGCCTGGCGGTCTGCAGGTCGCCCTGCGACATCTCGGCAGCGCTGGCGTCCGACGGCGACTGCACCAGCACCCCGACGGAGCCGCCGAGGTTGTTGACGTCGTTGCGGGTGGCGGCCTTCGTGTTGGCCGGCATGAGGCCAAGGCTGATCCAGATGCCACCGTGCTGCGAGGCCAGCGTCTGCAGGTACACCAGAGTGACCTGTTTGTCTCCGCTGAAGCTGGCGCTGTTGGTGAAGCCGCCGAAGATCTTGTCCTTCCAGGCGCTGGTGAACCAGGCCTTGCTGCTCGCGTCGGCAAATTTCTTGAACTGCCAGCTTGGGCCGCCCATGTAGGTGGGCGTGCCGAAGATGATGGCGTCGGCTTCGTTCAGCGTGGTCCAGCCGGCCTCGGGCAGGTTGCCGTCGGCGTCGATGGTGACAAGCTCGGCACCGGCGCCTTCGGCAACGGATTGCGCCACGCGCAGGGTATGGCCGTAGCCGGAATGAAAGACAAATGCAATCTTGGACATGAGAATTCCTTTGAAGGGAGAAAGGGGAACGCGTTGTTATTTCTTGTCGACGCTGAAACGGCCGGCACCGAAGGCGGCAAAGGCGAGCATGCCGCCGGCAATGGCGAGGTTCTTGTAGAAGTTCATCTGGTTCGACATGACCTTGTCGGCGGGCATGGACCAGTAGTTGTGGAAGAACACGGCGGTGGCCACGGTGAACAGCGCCATGATCAGCGCGACCGGACGCGTCTTGAAGCCGACGAGCAGCATCAGGCCAAGCACAAGCTCGACCACCACAGCGATCACCGCGCCGACCTGCGGCAATGGCAGGCCGATCGACCCGATGTAGCTCACTGTGCCGGCAAAGCCCATGAGCTTGCCGTAGCCGGCGGGAATGAACAGCAGTGCGATCAGCACACGGCCGACCAGCGCCAGGGTGTCTTGTGCCGGGGTGGAAATTTGGTGGTTGTTGGATGACATTGAAAATACTCCTGAAGGAAAAGAAAACCTGAAAGTCTGCAGCGCAGACAACGAAAACCGGTCGGCAACCTTGCGATCGCCGACCGGCCATGACCTTACGGGGCGAGGTCGAACACCAGCACTTCGGCATCCCGGCCATGGGCCAGAGACAGCGCCGATTCACCGTCGACCAGGAGCGCGTCTCCGGCCGAGAGCTTCTGTCCATTGACGTCCAACTCGCCTCGCACAAGATGCACGTAGCCCTTACGAGTCGGATCGAGCGACAAAGTTGCACGCTCGTCGCCGTCGAACAGGCCTGCGTACAGCGCGGCGTCCGCGTTGATGGTCACCGAGCCGTCGGCGCCGTCGCCCGACGCCACCAGCCGCAGCCGGCCCCGCTTCTCGGCGGCGGAAAAGGACTTCTGCTCGTAGCCCGGTGCAATGCCGTTCACCTTCGGCAGGATCCAGATCTGCAGGAAGTGCGTGGTCTGGTCCGGCGCGTGGTTGAACTCGCTGTGCTGCACGCCGCGGCCTGCGCTCATGCGTTGCACGTCGCCGGGCGGAATGCCCTTGACGTTGCCCATCGTGTCCTTGTGCGCCAGGTTGCCCTCGAGCACATAGCTGATGATTTCCATGTCGCGGTGGCCGTGGGTGCCGAAGCCCATGCCCGGCGCCACGCGGTCTTCGTTGATGACGCGCAGGTTGCCCCAGCCCATGTGCGCCGGGTCCATGTAGCCGGCGAACGAGAAACTGTGTTGCGACTTGAGCCAGCCGTGGTCTGCGTGGCCTCGGTCCTGCGATTTGCGAAGTGTCAACATGTTCAAACTCCTGTCTGCTCGGACTCGGCATCGAGTCCTGGGTTGTGGACCCATCGGGTGAGTCCATGGGTTGAACTTTAGGCCCCGCCACCCCATCGGCGGTGCTGCTGGTTTGATGGCATCATTCAATAAATTTGAACGATCGACCCCTTCGATGCCCACTCCCCGCGACGTACTCACCCCCGACACGCTGGCCATGCTGCTCGCCGTGGCCTCCGAGGGCAGCTTTGCCGCGGCGGCCCGCCACCTGGGCATGGTGCCCAGCGCCCTCACCTACCGCGTGCGCCTGGTGGAGGACGCGCTCGATGTGCTGCTGTTCGACCGCAGTTCCCGTCAGGCCAGGACCACCGAAGCCGGCGCCGAGCTGCTGCGTGAAGGCCGCCGCCTGCTCGACGACGTGGACGCCGTGGCCAACCGGGTCAAGCGCGTGGCCACCGGCTGGGAGCCGCAGCTCACGCTGGCGGTGGACAGCGTCATCTCGCATGCCACGGTGATGGAGCTGTGCGAGGCGTTCTACGCTCTGAACCCGCCCACGCACCTGAAGATTCGCGAGGAGATCCTGTCCGGCACGCTGGAGGCGCTGACCTCCGGCCAGGCCGACATCGCCATCGGCGTGGCGCTGGAAATCACCAACAACGGCAGCATCCAGGGCCAGCCGCTGGGCGACATGCCCTTCATCTTCGCCGTGGCGCCGCACCATCCGCTCGCCACGGCTCCCGAGCCGCTGAGCGACACCCTGATCCAGCAACACCGCGCCGTGGCGGTGGCCGACTCCGTGCAGCGCGGCGCCGGCCTCACCTATGGCCTGCTCGGCGGGCAGGACGTGTTCACCGTGCCCAGCATGCGCGCCAAGCTGGAGGCGCAACTGCGCGGCCTGGGCGCAGGTTTTCTGCCCGAAAGCCTGGCCCGGCCCTACATCGAAGCCGGCCGCCTGGTAAAGCGCAAGGTGGAGCGCCCGGCCCGCGTGGTCCGCATCAGCTACGCCTGGCGCAGCCTGACGCGGGGCACGCACGGCCGGGCACTGCAGTGGTGGCTGCAACAGCTGCAGAGCCCGGCGACCCGGGCTGCGCTGTTGGAGCGGCAGCACAACCATTGGGATTGAAAGCGATCAAGACTGGTTGCGGGTCTGCGGGCTGGCCGGCCGGCGGGCGGGTGTGGCAGCGCGGCAAAGGCGCGGTACTTCGCCAACAGCGAGTGAGTCGTCGGCGCCGAGGCCATCTTTCATGCGACGGCCTTTAACGATGAGACAGGCACTGCGGCCGTGTGCGCAAACGAAAGAAAACCGTCTTGGCAACGACGGCTCTCTAAGCACATCCGGATTACCCCTCCCCCCAACCCCTCAAACCGCGCCATGGCTGCGTGTAGAGTGTGCGCATGGCGGCCGGGCCGTCTTCCTTCACCAGAATCAACCAAGAACATCCACATGCCATCACCAAATCGTGCCGCAACTTTCGCCAATGCCGCTCCCCGTCGCATCGCCGTGATCGGCGCCGGCATCGCGGGCATCGCCTGTGCGCGGACGCTCGCGCAGGCCGGACACGATGTGACCGTGTTCGAAAAGAGCCGTGGCGCCGGGGGACGGATGTCGACGCGCAGTACGAACTTCGGCGGCTTCGACCATGGCGCGCAGTACTTCACCGTGCGCGACCCGCGCTTTGCGCTCGCGCTCGAAACCGCCAAGGGCATCGTGAAGCCCTGGAGCGCGAACCTGGTGCGGGTGCTCGACCCGTTCGGCCGGGTGGCCGCCGCCGGCCTGCCGGGGCGCGAGCCGCACTGGGTGCCGTCGCCGGGCATGAACGCGCTGGTGCGCCATTGGGCGCAGCCGTTGCTGGCCGATGACCGGCTGAAGCTCGAAACGCAGGTGGTCCGCATCGAACGCGACGCCCTGGCGCCCAGGCAGTGGCAGTTGCGCACCAGCGGCATGCCGGGCACGCCCGACGCCGAGCACGTGTTCTCCGGCTTCGACGCCGTGCTGCTGGCCATGCCCAACCCGCAGGCGCAGGCCTTGCTCGAGAACTCGGCCCAGGCGCCAAAGCTGGTGCGGGAGATCTCGAAAGTGCGGGTCGCGCCGTGCTGGACGCTGATCCTTGCGTTTCCGCAGGCGATGCAGCCGACCATGGCCCATCTCGGCCCGCAATGGAATGCCGCGCGCAGCACCCATCACCGCATCGCCTGGCTGTCGCGCGAATCGTCCAAGCCCGGCCGTGGCGGCGTCGAGCGCTGGACGGTGCAGGCCAGCGCCGCCTGGTCGTATGAACACCTGGAGGACGATGACGCCCGCATCCAGGGCAAGCTGCTGCGCGCTTTCGCCGAAGTGACCGGTATTCGCGCCGAGCCGACCTTCGCCGCCGTGCACCGCTGGCGCTATGCGCAGACCATCCAGCCGCTGGGGCAGAGCCACCTCTGGGACGCCGGCGCGGGCATTGGTGCCTGCGGCGACTGGTGCATCGGTCACCGGGTCGAGGACGCCTTCGTCTCCGGCCTGGAACTCGCGCTCTCGGTGGTCTGATCCCGCCCGCCATGGTGCTCCCGCCGGACGACCACGGCGAACCGGACCCGTCCCCGCAGGTCGGCCCGGCCCGCCTGGACAGCCATGGCTACCGGGGCCGGTTCGCGCCTTCGCCCACGGGCCCGCTGCATGCTGGCTCGCTGGTCGCGGCGCTGGCCAGCTGGCTCGACGCCCGCGCGCAGGGCGGCCAATGGCTGGTGCGCATTGAAGACGTGGACACGCCGCGCTGTCAGCCGGGCATGGACGTGGCCATCCTGGCGCAACTGGCGGCCTGCGGACTCTTGCCCGACGCGCCGCCGCTGGTCCAGAGCCAGCGAGACGGCATCTACCAGGCCGCGCTCGACCACCTGGTTTCAGCCGAACTCGCCTACCCCTGCGCCTGCTCGCGCAAGGACATCGAAAACGCCTGGGCCCGCATGGGCCGGCCGCTCGGCCGCCACCGCGAACTGGTCTACCCCGGTACCTGCCGCCATGGCCTGAACGGGCGGCCGGCGCGGGCCTGGCGGCTGAACGTGGAGCGTGCGGCCGGCGGCGAGGCGGTGGTCGACTGGCACGACCGCCGGCTCGGCCCGCAGCGGCAGGACGTGGCCGCCGAAGTCGGCGACTTCGTGCTGCGGCGCGCCGATGGCCTCTGGGCTTACCAACTTGCCGTGGTGGTGGACGATGCGGCCCAGGCCATCACCGACGTGGTGCGCGGCCAGGACCTGGCCGACAACACGCCACGCCAGGTCCTGCTTCAGCGGGCCCTGGGCCTGCCGACGCCGCGCTACCTGCACACGCCGCTCGTGCTCGGCGACAACGGTGAGAAGCTCTCCAAGCTGAACGGCGCGCGGCCTTTCGACAGCGGCACACAGGAGG
>JAQGNA010000210.1 GCA_028292075.1 Rhodoferax sp.
CACGGCCCGCAGCCCAAGTCCATTCAGATGCAGCTGGCTGCCACCCACCCGCGCGGTGTCATCGAAGGTGACGCCTTCCAGCGTGGCCGCCCGGGCAGGCAGGCCCGACGCCAGGGCAATCGCCAGCGCCAGGCTAGAAACGCAGTCTCGAGAGAAAATTTTCATGGAGGAATGAAGCCCTGGATGGTAAGCAGACGCCTATGGCCTGGCACCGTGGAATACCCCTGGAGGGCAAACCCGGACGCCAGGCACGGCTGGTATTCTCGAACGGGTGAAGTATGCACAGCTCCTCATTCCCGATTTCTCCCTGATCCTTTGCGGCTATCTGGTCTGCCGCTACACCGCCCTCAACCGCACCGTGTGGCTGCAGGTCGAAAGCCTGACCTATTACTTCCTGTTTCCGGTTCTGCTGTTTCAGTCGGTCATCAAGAGCCCGCTCGATCTGGGCGCGGCATCGAGCCTGATTGCCGCCGGTGTCACGCTCGGCCTGGTCGGCATCGGCGCCGCGTATGCCTTGCCGCATTTGCCCTGGCTAGGGCGTCGCATCGACCGGCGCGCGCACGCGGCGAACGCGCAGGTCGCCTTCCGGTTCAATTCCTTCATCGCACTCGCGCTGGCCGACCGGCTCGCCGGCCCGCCAGGGTCGCTGATGATCGCCGTCCTCATCGGCGTCTGCGTGCCGATCTTCAACGTCGCTGCGATCTGGCCGATGGTGCGCCACGCAGAGCGCGGCTTCGCCCGGGAACTGTTGCGCAATCCGCTGATCATCGCCACCGGCTCCGGCCTGCTCGCCAACGTCATGGGCTTCGGCATCCCGTCATTTCTGGAACCGGCGGTAAGCCGTATCGGCGCGGCCTCGCTCGCCCTCGGGCTGATGGCGGCGGGCGCCGGCATGCAGTTCGGCCCGCTCGCCCGGGCCAAGGCGCTCGCCATTTCCTTGCTGACCATCCGCCACGCGCTTTTGCCGGTGGCCGCGTTGCTGCTGTCACGCGGCTTTGGACTCTCGGCGGCGCAAACCACCGTGCTGCTGGTGTTCTCGGCCCTGCCGACCGCCTCGAGCTGCTATGTGCTTGCGGCAAAGATGGGTTATGACGGCGCGCTGACCGCAAGCCTGGTGAGCATCTCGACCCTTCTTGCCATCCTCAGCCTGCCATTCGCGCTGGGGTTGATCGCGTGAAGGTTGCTTGCAACACCGCCTTGGCAGGACGGTTCAAGACCGGCGACGCATCCAAGGCGCCACAGTTGCTACAGCCACCACAGGCACCACGGCGCCTGCGCGCGCATCACCCCCCGGTCGGGCCCTGGTCCAACGCCCAGGCCACGTGCTCCCGGACGACCTCGCTCTCATGGTCTGCCCGGGCCTGCAATGCCCGGCGTACATCGTCCCCGGCACCGGCCCGGATCGCGTTGCCCAAGGCGACGGCCACGTTGCGCAGCCAGCGCTCATGTCCGATGCGCCGGATCGGGCTGCCTTCGGTGTAGCGCAGAAACTCCTCTTCGGTCCAGGCGAACAATGTCAACAGCTGTTGACCGCTCATGCCCTGGCGCTCGTCAAAGTCGGGGAGCGCCGAGCGTTGGGCAAATTTGTTCCAGGGGCAGACCAGCTGGCAGTCGTCGCAACCATAGATGCGGTTGCCCATGAGCGGTCGCAGTTCCAGCGGAATCGGCCCGGCGTGCTCGATGGTCAGGTACGAAATGCAGCGGCGTGCATCGAGCCGCCGTGGCGCCACGATGGCGCGGGTCGGGCAGACATCGATGCAGGCCTGGCAGCTGCCGCAATGGTCGCTCACGGCAGCGGTTTCAGGCAGTGCCAGGTCGACGTAGATTTCGCCAAGGAAAAACATCGAGCCCGCGTCGCGGCTCAGCACCAGGGTGTGCTTGCCGCGCCAGCCCTGGCCGCTGCGCGACGCGAGTTCTGCCTCGAGCACCGGCGCTGAATCGGTGAAGACACGAAAACCCAGCGGGCCGATTTCGCCGGCAATCCGCTCACTCAGCTTTTGCAGCCGCGAACGTAACACCTTGTGATAGTCGCGGCCCCGCGCGTACACCGAGACAATGCCCTCCCCCGGCCGCGCAAGCCGCGCGAACTCATGGGCCTGCCAGTCGGCCGGCGTGTCGCGCGGCAGATAATCCATGCGGGCGGTGATCACGCTGACGGTGCCGGGCACCAGTTCCGCTGGGCGGGCCCGGCGCAGGCCGTGGTTCGCCATATAGGCCATGTCGCCATGGAACCCTTCGGCCAGCCAGGCACTCAATCCTGCTTCGGCGGACGATAAATCCACCGGCGCCACGCCAATTTGGGAAAATCCCAATTCACGCGCCCAAATCCTGATTTGGGACACCCATTGGAGACCTTCGTTCTGAGCACTGTCAATCATCACGAGGCCATTGTAGGAAGCCCGGCAAGCCTGGCCGGAACGGTTGGCGCGGCTGGCACGCCTGCCGCCATGCCACCGGCCCGCCTGACCTGGGCCGACGAAACGGCGACCCAGGCCTTTGCCGCCACCCTCGCCGCCCAGCCGGCCTTGCGCAACGCCTTCGTCTCGCTGCAGGGCACGCTGGGTGCCGGCAAGACCACGCTGGTTCGCCACCTGCTAGCGGCGCTGGGCGTGCAGGGCCGCATCAAGAGCCCGACGTATGCCGTGGTGGAGCCGCACGAGGTGCCCGGCCTGCAGATTTGGCACTTCGACTTCTACCGCTTCAACGACCCGCGCGAATGGGAAGACGCTGGCTTTCGCGACATCTTCGCGAGCCCCGGCCTGAAGCTGGCCGAATGGCCCAGCCAGGCCGGCGGCATGCTGCCCTTGCCCGACCTGGAGATCGCCATCGAGCCCACCGGCGACACCGCACGCGCGGTCACGCTCACCCCGGGCAGCGCCGTGGGACTCGCGCTGATGAAGGCGGTGGCACCATGAAGCGCCGCGAAGCCCTGCGCGGCGGCGCCGTGGTGCTCCTGCTTGGCCTGCAGCACATTGCCCGTGGCGCGAGCATCGTGGCGGTGCGGGTCTGGCCGGCGCCCGAATACAGCCGCGTCACCATTGAATCGGACACCGCGCTGGTGGCCAAGCAACTGTTCATCACCAACCCGCCGCGGCTGGCCGTGGACATCGAAGGCATCGACCTCGACCCGGCCCTGCGCGAACTGGTGGGCCGCGTGCAGGCGGACGATCCCAACATTGCGGGCATCCGCGTCGGCCAGAACGCCCCGGGCGTGGTGCGCCTGGTGATCGACCTGAAGCGTGCCGCGTCACCGCAGGTCTTCACCCTGCAACCTGTGGCCGCCTACCGGCACCGGCTGGTGTTCGACCTGTATCCGGCGCAGGCCGAAGACCCGCTGGAGGCGCTGATCACCGAGCGCATGAAGGCACCTGCGCCGGCGCCCGGCACCGCGGTGGCCATCCACACACCGCTGGTCGCCTCGGCGCCACCTCTGTCATCTGCGCCACCCGCCGGCACGGGCAGCGCGGTCGATCCACTGGCCGAACTCATCGCGAAGCAAAGCGAAAAGGCCGGCCATGCCCCGGCGCCGGCCCTTGCACCGCCTGCCGACAAGGCGGTAATTTCCATCGCGCCCCCTGCGCCTTCGCCGGCCGCCCGGGCCACTCGCGACGCGACGCCGCCGCCGGCCAGCCGGACCGATCGACTCATCATCATCGCGCTCGACCCCGGCCACGGCGGCGAAGACCCGGGTGCGATCGGCCCCGGCGGCACGCGCGAAAAAGATGTGGTGCTGAAGGTGGCGCACCTGCTGCGCGAACGCATCAACGCCACCACCATCAATGGCAGCCCGATGCGCGCCTTCCTTACGCGCGACGCCGATTTCTTCGTCCCGCTGCAGGTGCGGGTGCAGAAGTCGCGCCGCGTGCAGGCCGACCTGTTCGTGAGCATCCATGCCGACGCATTCATTACACCGCAGGCGCGTGGCGCAAGCGTGTTTGCGCTGAGCCACGGCGCGGCGTCGAGCAGCGCGGCGCGCTGGCTGGCCAACAAGGAGAACAACGCCGACCTGATCGGCGGCATCAACGTGCAGTCGAAGGACGCACAGGTGCAGTCGGCCCTGCTCGACATGAGCACCACCGCGCAGATCAACGACAGCCTGAAGCTCGGCAGCGCGCTGCTGGGCGAGATCGGCCATGTCGGCCAGTTGCACAAGGCCCGCGTGGAGCAGGCCGGCTTCGCGGTATTGAAGGCGCCCGACATTCCGAGCGTGCTGATCGAGACGGCCTTCATCAGCAACCCGGAGGAAGAGATGCGTCTCAAAAGCGATGCTTACCAGGTCCAGCTTGCCGACGCGATCATGCGGGGCATCGCCGGCTATTTTGCCAAGAACCCGCCGCTGGCGCGCAACCGCACCGTGTGAATGAATCCGGCGCGGGTTTGCTGCGCGGGCCGACAGTCGAGCCTGCCCTCGGCCTACAAGGGCGGGAACGGTGGGCTTCTAAAGTTGCACCACAGGCCAGGACCGTGACGCGTCGCCAGGTAGAAACCGCGATGAGCGCCCCGGCTGAAGGTCTGCAACAAGACTCAAGGTGACTCTGATGCAAACGAAATTCATGTTGGCCGTTGCGGCCGCTTCCGTGATCGGCCTGTCGGGTTGTGCCTCAGGCCCGAGCAACCAGCAATTGGGAACCGGCGTGGGCGCCGTGGTGGGCGGTGTTGCCGGCAACGCATTGTTTGGCAGCACGGCGGGCACGGTTGGTGGCGCGGCAGCCGGCGCCCTGATCGGCAACGAGGCCGGCAAGAACCGGGAACGCCCCCGTTATTGAGGGGCCTGACGCGATCGAAGCGGCTTGAAGTGAGGCGCCGCAAGGTGATCACCCCGAGCCGCGCTCTGGTCATCTAGACCAGAGCACCCTTTCAGGTCGGTTTAGCGTAGCGGGCTTTCACCGCGCCGAACACGACCACCAAACCTGGCACCAGGATCATCGCCCAGATGATCTTGTCCAGGTTTTGCTTCACCCACGGCACGCTTCCAAGGAAGTAGCCGGCCGTGGCAATGCCCAACACCCAGAGCACCCCGCCAGCGATGTTGAAAGCGCTGAACTTGCGGCGGTCCATTTCGGCGACGCCTGCAACGAAGGGCGCAAAGGTGCGGATGAACGGCATGAAGCGCGCCGCGATGATGGTGAACGCCCCGTACTTCTCATAGAAAGCATGCGCCTCGTCGAAGGCACGCCGGTTGAAGAAGCGAGAGTTCTCCCACTGGAACACCTTGGGGCCGAGGTGCCTGCCGATCAT
>JAQGNA010000211.1 GCA_028292075.1 Rhodoferax sp.
TTCGTGCTGACCGTGCCGACGCCGCTTCCCCCACCCCTGTTCGTGCTGAGCCTGTCGAAGCACTGTTGCAGGGACCAAGCCCTTCGACAAGCTCAGGACGAACGGATTCAGTACCCGTTCGTGCCGACCGTGCTGACCGTGCCGACGCCGCTTCCCCTACCCCCGTTCGTGCTGAGCCTGTCGAAGCCTGTTCGCCGAAGCCAAGCCCTTCGACAAGCTCGGGACGAACGGATTCAGTACCCGTTCGTGCTGAGCCTGTCGAAGCATCCCCCACCCAGTCCCCCTCAATCGCCCGCATCCTCCACGGCGCCCCTCCCGTGCAACGCCGAGCCATCGCCAAGGCCATCACCCTCCTCGAATCCACCCGCGCCGACCACCGGGCGCAGGCTGATGAACTCCTCACGGCCTTGCTCCCGCACACCGGCAAATCTTTCCGCCTCGGCATCAGCGGCGTCCCGGGCGTGGGCAAGTCCACCTTCATCGAAGCCCTCGGCCTGCATGTGATCAGCCTGGGCCACCGGGTGGCGGTGCTGACCATCGACCCGTCTTCCACGGTTTCCGGCGGGTCCATCCTCGGTGACAAGACGCGCATGGAACAACTCTCGGTGCACGAACGCGCCTACATCCGGCCGAGCCCCAGCAGCGGCACGCTGGGCGGCGTGGCCGAGAAAACGCGCGAGGCGATGCTGGTCTGCGAGGCCGCGGGCTACGACGTGGTGATTGTCGAAACGGTGGGCGTCGGCCAGTCGGAAACGGCGGTGGCCAACATGACCGACATGTTCGTGTTGATGCAGTTGCCCAACGCGGGCGACGACCTGCAGGCCATCAAGAAAGGCGTGATGGAGCTGGCCGACCTGGTGGTCATCAACAAGGCTGATCTCGACGCCGACGCCGCCATGCGGGCCGCGGCGCAGATCACATCGGCCATGCGGTTGTTCGGCCTGGTCAACAACGCCATGGGCGCCGCGCAGGCCGAGGCCTTCGACCGGCAGTGGCATCCGAAGGTGCTGCAACTGAGCGCCTTGCACCAGCGCGGTGTCGACGCCTTCTGGGCCGCGGTCACCGAGTTCAGGCAAACCCAATCGGCCAACGGCCGCCATGCCACCCGGCGCGAGCAGCAGGCACTTGCCTGGATGTGGGAGCGCATCGAAGGCGGCCTGAAATCGGCATTTCGTGCCCACTCCGGCGTGCGTGCGGCATTGCCGGCGCTCTCGCGCGCGGTGGTGGCCGGCGACGCCGTGCCCTCCGCGGCTGCGCGGCAGCTGCTGGCGCTGCTGTTCGATGGCCTGCCCGGCGCCCCACCTGTTTGACATCAACCATTCCTCGCCTGATTCCACGGAGACTCCATGAAAGACATCCTCGAACAACTCGAAAAGAAGCGCGCCGCAGCCCGGCTGGGCGGAGGCGAGAAGCGCATCGCGGCGCAGCACGGCAAGGGCAAGCTCACGGCGCGCGAGCGCCTCGACATCCTGCTCGACGAAGGCACCTTCGAGGAATGGGACATGTTCGTCGAGCATCGCTCGGTGGACTTCGGCATGGCCGACAACAAGATCCCGGGTGACGGCGTGGTCACGGGCTACGGCATGATCAACGGCCGTCTCGTCTTCGTCTTCAGCCAGGACTTCACCGTGTTCGGCGGCGCCCTGAGCGAGGCCCATGCCGAAAAGATCTGCAAGGTGATGGACCAGGCGATGAAGGTGGGCGCGCCGGTCATCGGGCTCAACGACTCCGGCGGCGCCCGCATCCAGGAAGGCGTGGCTTCGCTCGGCGGCTATGCGGATGTGTTCCAGCGCAACGCGATGGCCTCGGGCGTGGTGCCGCAGATCAGCATGATCATGGGCCCCTGCGCAGGCGGCGCCGTGTATTCGCCGGCCATGACCGACTTCATCTTCATGGTGCAGGACAGCAGCTACATGTTCGTCACCGGCCCCGAGGTGGTCAAGACCGTGACGCACGAGGAAGTGACCGCCGAAGAGCTCGGCGGCGGCATCACGCACACCACCAAGAGCGGCGTGGCCGACCTGGCTTTCCAGAACGACGTGGAGGCGCTGCTGATGCTGCGCCGCCTCTACAACTACCTGCCGCTGAACAACCGCCAAAAGGCGCCGGTGCGCCCCAGCAACGATCCGGCCGATCGGCTAGACGCCAGCCTCGACACCCTGGTGCCCAACAACGCGAACCAGCCCTACGACATGAAGGAGCTGATCGCCAAGACGGTGGACGACGGCGAGTTCTTCGAGCTGCAACCGGAGTACGCGAAGAACATCCTCATCGGCTTTGCGCGCATGGAAGGCCAGACTGTGGGCATCGTGGCCAACCAGCCGCTGGTGCTTGCGGGCTGCCTCGACATCAAGTCGAGCATCAAGGCGGCGCGCTTCGTGCGCTTCTGCGACGCGTTCAACATCCCGGTGATCACCTTTGTCGACGTGCCCGGCTTCATGCCCGGCACCAGCCAGGAGTACGGCGGCATCATCAAGCACGGCGCCAAACTGCTCTATGCGTATGCCGAATGCACGGTGCCGAAGATCACCGTCATCACGCGCAAGGCCTACGGCGGCGCCTACGACGTGATGAGCTCCAAGCACCTGCGCGGCGACGTCAACTTCGCCTGGCCGAATGCCGAGATCGCGGTGATGGGCGCCAAGGGCGCGGTGGAGATCATCTTCCGCGAGGACAAGAACGACCCGGTGAAGCTGGCCGCGCGCGAAGCCGAATACAAGGCCCGTTTCGCCAACCCGTTCATCG
>JAQGNA010000214.1 GCA_028292075.1 Rhodoferax sp.
ACGTCCACATGCGAAGCGGCGATCGCCCCGTCGAAATAAAGCGCAGCCAGGTCGCGGCCCAGTTGCCCGCGGTTGAAGTTGGGGTTCTGCGCCAGCAGGTCGTTCAGGCTCGTCGCCTTGCCGGCAAGGATGCGCAACAGCTTCGCCTGCGATTCCTTCAGCAGCGACTGAGGCACCCGGGGTGAATGCCGTAGCCGGATGGCACCCGTGGTGAATTGTTCGGGCAGCACGTCTGCCGCCGAGCGCTGGGCGAAATGCCACATGATTTCGCTCAGACTGGCCTGGGCGAAGTGGGCCGCTGCCGGCCCCGCGCCGCCGTCGCTGGGCTGCCGCGCCAGCCACACCGCGCCCTCAAGTTGAAGTGGGCTCACATCCGGCAGGAAATGCACATGCTGCAACCCCAGGTCGACGACCGCAAGCAAAGTAGTGCGGTGTACGACGTGGTAGGAAAGCGGCCGCAGATCGGGCATCGACCGGCGAATGAACGCCCCCAGTGAAAACTGCGCCCGGAGGCTGCGCAGGCTCGTTTCAAACTTCTTCAGAACCATCTGTACGGCGCGCTCGGACGCGGGATCGAACTGATCGAGCGGCGCCAATTCGTCCCATCGAACGGGCTTGGTGAAAGCCAGTGGGCGGTCGAGCTTGCGGAAGTCGATGGCGATGTCGGGCTCGGCACGGCGGCTGTCGGGGACGGTGAGGATGCCCTCCTCCGTGAGTTCGGCCGCGGTGCCGCTGATGCACCAGGCATCGGCCTCACTGAACTTGGCCACCCGCCAGGCCGGCAGGCTGCCGGGGTCGGGTGGCAGGTAAGCGGTGAGCAGCGCTCGCTCGGGTGGAGAAAGGCCTGCCAGGCCCAGCCAGAAAATCGGACGCTCCAGAAGCATGGGTGCCAACCTCGTGTTTAAAACAGGTGCCGCCCGTCGACGAAGAGCAGCGCACGCGAAGCGTCGAGCCTAGCCGCTTTCGCGAGTTTTTTGCGCCAGATTTGAGGGTGAATCGTCCCTTATGCGCGCGACCGACGGGCCTTGACGGCCTCCGACAAGATGTCCAGTGTTTCAAGCGACTGGTCCCACCCCAGGCAGGCGTCGGTAATGCTCTTGCCGTACTCCAGCCCCTGCAGGTCGTTCTTGCCCGGCGTGAATTTCTGGGCGCCGCCTTGCAGGTGGCTCTCGATCATCAAACCGAACACATGGCGAGAGCCGCCCGCGACCTGCCCGGCGATGTCGCGCGCCACCTCGATCTGCCGCTCGTGCTGCTTGCTGCTGTTGGCATGGCTGCAGTCGACCATCAGCGTGGCCGGAAGTTGGGCGGCGGCCAGTTCGGAGCATGCGGCGCTGACGCTGGCGGCGTCGTAGTTTGGCGTCTTGCCGCCGCGCAGGATCACGTGGCAGTCCTTGTTGCCGTTGGTCTGCACGATCGCGACCTGGCCGTTCTTGTGGACCGACAAAAAGTGATGCCCGCGTGCCGCCGCCTGGATCGCGTCGGTGGCGATGCGGATGTTGCCGTCGGTGCCGTTCTTGAAGCCGATCGGCGCCGACAGGCCCGAGGCCAGCTCGCGGTGAACCTGGCTCTCGGTCGTGCGAGCGCCAATTGCGCCCCAGGCGATCAGGTCGCCGATGTACTGAGGCGAGATCACGTCGAGGAACTCGCTGCCGGCTGGCAGACCAAGCCGGTTGATCTCGATCAGCAACTGGCGCGCGATGCGCAGGCCTTCGTCGATGCGAAAGCTCTCGTCCAGGTACGGGTCGTTGATCAGTCCCTTCCAACCGACCGTGGTCCGCGGCTTCTCGAAGTAGACCCGCATCACGATTTCCAGGGTGCCGGCGTACCTGGCGCGTTCGGCTTGCAGCCGCCGCGCATATTCGAGCGCCGCGACCGGGTCATGGATGGAACAGGGACCGATGACCACCAGCAGGCGGTCGTCGCTGCCGGCCATGATGTTGTGGATGTTCTGCCGGGTGTCGGCGATCAGCGTCTCCACCGCCGTTCCCCGGATGGGGAAGAAGCGGATGAGGTGTTCGGGAGGTGGCAGCACGTTGATGTCCTTGATGCGTTCGTCGTCGGTCCGGCTTGTTTTTTCGACGTTCGCATACCAGGTGTCGGTGGTCGGTGAGGTCTTGTTGTTCATGAGGGTCTCCTGTGGGACGGTGGATCGGCAAAAAGAGGACGGGCAAAAAAAAACCGCCGGGGCCCGGCGGTTTTTGGATGAATCGGTACGACTTTTTCAGGTACGTTCAATTCTCTCTACCGCCGGAAGCGCTTGAGAACCAAAAGTAGCCAAAGAAAAAGCTGACGTGATGCATGAGCGGCGAATGTAGCACAGGTGAAACCTCGAAATCTGGAGTTTTCCGGAAAGTGCCCGAAGCGCTGACAGGCCCTGAATCAGGCGGTGCCGCCCACGTTAAGGCCGTCGATGCGCAGCGTGGGCTGGCCAACGCCGACCGGCACGCTCTGGCCTTCCTTGCCACAGGTGCCCACACCGCTGTCGAGCTTCATGTCGTTGCCGATCAGCGAGACTTTCTTCAGGCATTCGGGCCCGCTGCCCACGATGGTCGCGCCCTTCACCGGGTACAGAATCTTGCCGTTTTCAACCCAGTAAGCCTCGCTCGCTGAAAACACGAACTTGCCCGAAGTGATGTCGACCTGGCCGCCACCGAAATTGGAGGCGTACAGCCCCTTCTTGATGCTGGCGATGACTTCGGCCGGCTCCTTGTCGCCGCCGAGCATGTAGGTGTTGGTCATGCGTGGCATCGGCACGTGCGCGTAGCTTTCGCGGCGGCCATTGCCGGTGGGCGCCACGCCCATGAGGCGGGCGTTCATGGCGTCCTGGATGTAGCCCTTGAGGATGCCGTCCTCGATCAGCACGTTGCGCTGGCTGACATGGCCTTCGTCGTCGACGTTGAGCGAACCGCGGCGGTCGGCGATGGTGCCGTCGTCCAGCACGGTGACGCCCTTGGCGGCCACGCGCTGGCCGATGCGGCCGCTGAAGGCGCTGGAGCCCTTGCGGTTAAAGTCGCCCTCGAGCCCGTGTCCGATGGCTTCGTGCAGCAGGATGCCGGGCCAACCGGCGCCGAGCACCACCGTCATTTCGCCGGCCGGGGCCGGCCGAGAATCAAGATTGGTGAGCGCCGCATGCACGGCCTGGTCTACATATTCGTTGATCATGGCGTCGTCGAAGTACGCCAGCCCGAAGCGGCCGCCTCCGCCGCCGGAGCCGCTTTCGCGGCGCACCACGCCCTTGACCGTGGCCTCGGCGATCACCGAGACGCTTAACCGCACCAGCGGCCGCACGTCGGCGGCAAGGGTGCCGTCGGCGCGAGCGACCATCACCACATCGTATTCACTGGCAAGGCCGGCCATGACCTGGGCCACCCGTGGGTCCTTGGCGCGGGCCAACTTCTCGACCTTCTCAAGCAGCTGCACCTTGGCCGTGCTGTCCAGGCTGGCAATGGGGTCGGCGGCACCGTAGAGCGTCCGGCTCTTGGCGATCTTCTGCGTCACCACCTTGGCCCGGCGATTCTGCGCCGCCGAAGAGATGGTGCGCACCGTGCGGGCCGCGTCGAGCAAGGCCGCCTCGGAGATGTCGTCGGAATAGGCAAAGGCGGTTTTCTCGCCGCTCACGGCCCGCACGCCCACGCCCTGGTCAATGCTGAAGGAACCGGTCTTGACGATGCCTTCTTCCAAACTCCAGCCTTCGCTGCGCGTGTACTGGAAATAAAGGTCGGCGTCGTCCACGCCGTGCGAGGTGATTTCAGCCAGGGCCCGCAGCAGGTGCGACTCATCCAGTCCGAAAGGCGTGAGCAAGAGTTGCTGCGCCGTGGCGAGGCGCTCGAGGGTGGGTTCGCGAGAGATCATGCGGCTCATTATAGGAACGACCCTCGTTCTCGGGGGTTGTCAGGTGATGTCGTCCTTGGAAGCACCGCACATCGACCACCAAACCTCCGAAAACTGTTTACAAAAATACAATCAAAGCTGTAACTTGTTTTAATAAAACAATTGTCTGGTAATTTTTACATTGCAAACTGATATGGTTCGTCCCGTCAATTCTGCGGCCGCGACATTGGCGTCATTTCGACATTTCCAAGGACTCATCAACATGCAACATCACACATCCGCCTCTTCCGTCACGTCGTCGATCACACCTCTCTCCTCCGATGAAATCGACCAGGTGTCGGGCGCCGGCTTACTGAGCTTCTTCGGCTCGGCCTTGCACACCGTCAACGTGGTAGCAAACGAGACCCTGAACACCGCTGTCATTTCGTCCGTCGGGCAAACCTTCAACTTGCTTGGCCCGGTGGGCGTGGCCATCCATCAGGCGGCAGACACGGGCGGCTATCTCATTTCGAAGGGTGTCGAAGCCGTAGCGACCGCCGTCGGCGGCACTCAGGACCCGGTGCCGTATCACTACAACACCGAATGGGCCTGATGTGGGATTGACCCGGGGGACGGCGCCGTTTGACCGCACCGTCCTTCTGCTTTTTCTCTGAATCCCAGAACCGCCGCGTGCTGCTTCATCGCGCATGCCGCGGTTCGTTTGACGAACCGCCAAACCAGTTTCCCGCCATGATGCCCACCCCCGAAAGACCCGACTCTGTGCCTGCACCCCCAGCCGTGGGCACGGCGCCCCAGGCCATCGCCGGTCCAACGCCCGACCGCAGAGCTTTCCTGACCCGCGCCGGCGTTCTGGCCGGATGGCTGCCTCTCGCCGGCTTCGGTGCGGCACATGCCAGCAGCAACTGCGCACTGCCACCAGCGTTTCCTCCCGGAATTTCGCTCTACCGGCAGGCGTTCAAGAATTGGGCAGGCGACATTGCCCTGGACGAGGCCTGGACCTGCGCCCCGCGCACGCCCGAGGAGGTGGTGCAAATTGTCAACTGGGGGCGCGACGCCGGCTACCAGGTGCGCCCGCGCGGCATGATGCACAACTGGTCGCCGCTGACCATGGCCGCGGACCCGCCACCCTGTGCGGCCATCGTGCTGGTCGACACCACCCGCTACCTCACCGCGGTCACCATCGACGACAGCAGCGCACAGCGCAGCGTGACGGCCCAGACCGGCATCACGATGGAAGCGCTGCTGGCCCGTCTCGAGGCCGCCGGCCTGGGCATGACCGCCGTGCCCGCTCCAGGCGATCTGACCCTGGGCGGCGTGCTGGCCATCGACGGGCACGGTACCGCGGTGCCGGCGCGCGGCGAAGCGCGGCTGGCCGGGCATACCTACGGCTCGGTGAGCAACCAGTTGCTGTCCCTCACCGCCGTCGTGTTCGACGCCACGCAGCAGCGCTATGTGCTGCGCCGCTTCAACCGCAACGATACCGAAATGGCGCCGCTGATGGTGCACCTGGGGCGCGCCTTCATCGTGGAGGCGCGGCTGCAGGTGGGCGCGAACCAGCGCCTGCGGTGCCAGAGCCGCATGGACATCGCCGCCACCGAGCTGTTCGCGCCACAGGGCAGCGGCGGCCGGACCTTCAGCAGCTTTCTGGACAGTGCCGGCCGTGCCGAGGCCATCTGGTTCCCATTCACGGAGTTCCCCTGGCTCAAGGTGTGGACCGTGGCACCAGTCAAGCCGACATTTTCCCGCCGGGTCTACAGCCCGTTCAACTACATCTTCTCGGACAACCTGCCCCGCGAGATCACCGACCTGCTGGCGGCCATCGTTCAAGGGCAGGCTGCACTCACCCCGTTGTTCGGCCAGACCCAGGCCAGTATTTCGGCGCTCGGCCTGGCCAGCACGCTGTCGTTCGACCTGTGGGGCTGGTCCAAGGACCTGCTCTTGTACGTCAAGCCCACGACCCTGCGCGTCACCGCCAATGGCTATGCCGTGCTCACGCGGCGTGCCGATGTGCAGCGCACGCTTTGTGAGTTCACCAGCTTCTACCAGTCGCGTCTGGCCGCCTGGCAGCGCAACGGCAAGTACCCGATGAACGGGCCGGTGGAGATCCGCGTGACCGGACTCGACCAGCCAGGCGACGTCGCCGTGGCTGGCGCCGTGACGCCCGCGTTGTCGGCCGTGCGTCCCCGGCCGGACCATCCCGAATGGGATGTGGCGGTGTGGTTCGACATCCTGACTTTGCCCGGCACGCCGTTCGCAAACGCCTTTTACCGCGAGATCGAGCAATGGATGCTCGCCAACTTCTCCGGCAGCCACGCGGCCGTGCGGCCGGAGTGGTCCAAGGGCTGGGGCTACACCGACCATGCCGCCTGGGACGATGTCACCATGCTCGGCTATACCTTGCCGCAGGCCTACCGCGATGGACAGCCTGCAGGCTCGCGCTGGGACGACGCCCGTGCCGCATTGCACCGGCACGATCCGTACCGCGTGTTCAGCTCGCCGCTGCTTGACCGGCTGCTGCCCTGATGGCATCGCGTGCCAACGTCCCGCCACCGCTGTTCCGGGCCGAAGCGCTGGAGCGACAGCAGCGCCAATGGCTTGGCACCATCACCATGGTTCGCCCGCTGGGGTACGCGGTGTGGACGGCGATGGCCTGCGCCATGGGGCTGGCCCTGATGGCTTTCTTCACATGGGGCAGCTACACGCGCCGGGTGACGCTCACGGGGCAACTGATGCCGTCGACCGGGCTCGTGCGGGTGCAGGTGCCACAACGCGGCGTGGTGCTCAAGATGCGTGTTCAGGAAGGCGAAGCGGTGGCCGCGGGTCAGCCGCTGTTCGACCTGGGCAGCGACCGCCAGTCCACGCTGGCGCCAGCCCCGTCTGGTCCCGGTCCTTTGCCATCAACACCCGGCGAGAACGGCGGCGTGCAGGCCACCGTGAGCGCCCGGGTGCGCGAACGCGGCACTTCCATTGCAACGCAGATCGACCACACCCGCGCGCTGCAGGCCGAGGAAAGCGGCGCGCTCACCCACCGGCTCGCCATGCTCAGGGCTCAGGCCGGTGCGCTCGACAACCAGGTCTCAAGCCAGCGCCAGCGCACGGTCATTGCCGAAGAGTCCGAGGCGCGCACCGCCGGGCTGGTGGCCCAGGGCTTCTATGCCCGGGAGCAGCTCCAGCTCAAAAGGGCCGAGTCGCTGGACCAGCGAGTCAAGTTGCAGGGGCTCGTGCGCGAGCAGGAAAGCATCACGCAGGAGCTGCAGGTGCGCGCCGACGAACTGCGCGCCCTGCCCTTGCGCCACCGCGCCCTGTTGGCCGAACTCGAGCGCAACCGGCTGGGCGTGGCGCAGGAACTGGTCGAAAGCGAATCGCGGCGCGAGCTGGTCATCACCGCGCCGCAGGCCGGCAGGGTGACCGCATTGTCGGTCGAGGCGGGCCAGGCGGTCGAGCCGGGGCGCACGCTGTTGAGCATCGTTCCGGCTGACGCCTCCCTGCAGGCCCACTTCTATGCACCAAGCCGCGCGATGGGCTTCGTCCGCGTGGGCGACACGGTGCGGCTGCGTTACCAGGCCTATCCGTACCAGAAATTCGGCCAGGCCGCCGGCGTGGTGCAGTCCGTCGCGCGCGCGGCACTGCCGTCATCCGACCTGGCGGCTGCAGGCTTG
The DNA here is from genome assembly GCA_028292075.1 of Rhodoferax sp. The sequence goes on from JAQGNA010000214.1 coordinate 7,494, forward strand.
GTGCCGGGCACGGCCAGCAATGAACCGCTCTACCGGATCACGGCGGGGCTGGCATCGCAGACCCTGAACGCTGCCGGCCAGGTGTGGCCATTGCAGGTCAGCATGACGGTGGAAGCCGACCTCATGCAAGACAACCGGCGGCTTTATGAATGGGTGCTAGAGCCGCTGTACGGAATGGCGGGCAAGCTGTGAACGTGGCGTCCCTGCCTGGCGCGCTGGCGCTTGGGTGGCGTAGAACCTACCCGGTGGTGCTGCAGACAGAAGCCACCGAATGTGGCCTGGCATGCCTGGCCATGGTCGCGCGGCACCACGGCGACCAGACCGACCTTGCCGGCCTCCGCAGGCGGTTTCCGGTGTCGCTCAAGGGCGCGACTCTGGCGCAACTGATGCACACCGCCCGGCAACTCAAGCTCGGCAGCCGCCCGGTGAAGCTGGTTCTCGACGACCTCGGGCAGCTCAGACTGCCGTGCGTGCTGCATTGGGACTTCAACCATTTCGTCGTGCTGGCCTCGGTCGGCGCTCAGCACGTCACTGTCCTCGATCCAGCCCATGGCGAGCGGCGCCTGACCATGGCCGACGTCTCGCGCAGCTTCACGGGCGTGGCGCTGGAGCTCTGGCCCGACATCGGCTTCACCGCTCAGCCGCCGGCACCGCCGCTCAAGCTCTCTAGCCTGATGGGCAAGGTGTCGGGCCTTTACCGCTCGTTCGCCCAGATCCTTCTGCTGTCGCTGGTGCTCGAGATCTTCGCGCTGGCCAGCCCGTTTTTCATGCAATGGGTGATCGACCATGTGGTGGTAGGGCAGGACCGCGACCTGCTCGGCGTACTGGTCGTGGGCTTCGGCCTGCTGATGCTGATGCAACAGGCGATTTCGGCGGCTCGCAGCTGGACCATGATGGGCATGGGCACGACCCTCAACCTGCAATGGCGGGCCAACGTGTTCGGGCACCTGCTTCGGCTCCCCACCAGCTATTTCGAACGCCGCCACTTGGGCGACGTGGTGTCGCGCTTCGGCGCAGTCGACAGCATCCAGTCGACGTTGACCGCATCCTTTCTTGGCGCCGTACTCGACGGCCTCATGGCCTGCGCCACGCTGGCCATGATGTTCATCTACAGCCCCGGCCTGGCCGCCATTCCCTGCGCCGCCATGCTGCTGTACCTGCTGGGGCGCTATGCCTGGTACTGGCCGCTGCGGCATGCCACCGAAGCGGAAATCGTGCATGGCGCACGCCAGCAAAGCCATTTTCTGGAAACCGTGCGCGGCGTGAAGACAATCAAGCTGTTCCAGCGACAGGAAGAACGCCGCGCGGCCTGGCTTGGCCTGTTGGTCGACCAGATCAATGCCGGCCTGCGCAGCCAGAAGCTGCGGCTCGCCTACCAGCAATTGATCGGGCTGCTGTTCGGCGCCGAGAACCTGGCGGTTGTGTGGCTGGGCGCCAGCACCGTGATCGACGGCCGAATGAGCGTCGGCGCGTTGCTGGCCTTCATGGCGTACAAAACACAGTTCGGCGGGCGGGTAGGCGGACTGATCGACAAGTACTTCGAGTTCCGCATGCTGCGACTACAAGGCGAGCGGTTGGCGGACATCGTGCACACCGCGCCAGAGGTCACCGCGGGCCGCGCACCTGGCTCGGTGGCAGCATTGGACGAGGTGTCATCGCCTGTCGACATTGAACTGCGCGGCCTGCGCTTCGGCTACAGCGAGTTCGAGCCCGACGTGCTCCAGGGTGTGGACCTGCGCATTGCCGCGGGCGAATGCGTCGCCATCATCGGCCCGTCCGGCTGCGGCAAGACCACGCTGGCCAACCTGCTGCTCGGTGTGCTGCAGCCCACCGCGGGAGAGATCCGCATCGGCGGTCAGCCGCTGGCGCAGCTTGGCCTTGACCGGTTGCGTGGCATGGTCGGTACGGTAATGCAGGACGACGTGCTTTTTGCCGGATCCATCGCCGAGAACATCGCCTTCTTCGACCCGGAGCCCGACATGGCCTGGATCGAATGCTGTGCCCAGTCGGCTGCCATTGGCGATGACATCGCCCGGATGCCGATGCGCTACAACACGCTGGTGGGCGACATGGGCTCGGTGCTTTCGGGTGGCCAGCGCCAGCGGGTGCTGTTGGCCCGGGCCTTGTACAAGCGCCCGCAGATCCTGCTGCTGGACGAAGCCACCAGCCACCTCGACCTTGACCGCGAGCGCCTGGTGAACGACGCCGTGCGCGCGTTGGCGCTGACCCGCATCATCATTGCCCACCGACCCGAAACCATTGCCAGCGCCGATCGTGTCATTGCGCTGCAAGACGGTCGGGTGGCGCTGGATTCACCCGTGGCGGACATGTTTCCGGCCATGCCGGCAAGGCCCGCCGAGCAAGCCCGCTAGGAAGGCCGCCGGGTCTTGGCGATGGACATCAGGATGCCCAGGCCCATGCCCAGCGTGACCATGGCCGTACCGCCGTAGCTGATGAACGGCAAGGGCACGCCCACCACCGGGAGGATGCCGCTCACCATGCCGATGTTGACGAAGGCGTAGGTGAAGAAGATCGACGTGACGCTGCCGGCCAGAAGGCGCGAAAACAGCGTGGGCGCATCCAGGGCGATCATCAGGCCGCGCAGGATCAGGAAAATGAACGACCCGATGAGAAACAGGTTGCCCAGCAGGCCGAACTCCTCGGAATACGCCGCGAAGATGAAGTCGGTGGTGCGCTCCGGAATGAACTCGAGGTGGGTCTGGGTGCCCTGCATGAAGCCCTTGCCGGTGATGCCCCCCGAGCCGATCGCGATCATGCCCTGAATGATGTGAAAACCCTTGCCCAGCGGGTCCTTCCGGGGATCGAGCAGGGTGCAGATGCTCTGCTGCTGGTAGTCATGCATGATGGGCCAGCGCACGCCGTCGGCGCAGATGTCCGACTCGAAGCTGACGACCAGCGCCACCGCCACCAGACCCAGCAGCATCGGCGGCGCGATCAGCCGCCAGCTCAAGCCGGCGAAAAAGATCACCGCCAGGCCCGAGGCCAGCACCAGCAGCGAGGTGCCGAGATCGGGCTGCTTCATGATCAGCCCCACTGGCGCAATGAGCAGCAGGCCGGCCACGATGAAGTCGAGCGGACGCAGCTGGCCCTCGCGCCGCTGGAACCACCACGCCAGCATCAGCGGCATGGCGATCTTGAGGATCTCGCTGGGCTGGATCACCACCCCGAGGTTGATCCAGCGCTGCGCCCCCTTCTTGGTGATGCCGAACAACGCCACCCCGACCAGCAGTGCCACGCCCAGGGTGTAGAGCGGCACGGCGGCCAGCATGAGGCGCTGAGGCGGGATCTGCGCCACCACGAACATGATGGTTGCGGCCAGCAGCATGTTGCGGCCATGGTCGATGAAGCGGCTGCCATGGTCGAAGCCGGACGAATACATGGTCAACAGCCCGGCGCAGACCAGCATGAACACGGCAAAGGCGAGCGGGCCGTCGAAACCCCGGAACAACGGCGCGGCGCGGCGCCACAGGGGTGGTTTTTCAAAAACAACGGACATGGCGAATTATCGACGCTCGGCCGGGGCCAGGGCGGCGAATCACCTCGCCGCCCGGCTGGGCATCAGCGTTACACCTGCAAATTTCAACCGTGCTGCCGGAATGCGGCGACGGTCTGGTTGCGCAAGGTGCGCAGCAGGGCCAACTCCTTCTCGTCCAGCACGATACCGCCTGGCGCGGCATGGTCGGCGTAGATGAGTGCAAACGGCGCCTGCTTCGACATCAGGGGCAAAAGCAGAAACGACTGCGCCTGGATGTTCTGCCGGTACCAGGCCGGCAGGCGTGCGGTCATGCGGGCTTCGGTGCTGTTGGTGATCAGCGTGTCGGCGCCCTTGAGGCAGACGGCGGTAAAGAGGTCGCCGGGCGCCTTGAGCGGCACCTTCAGCGCATGCGATGCGGCCAGCCAGCCGTCGCCCAGGCCAAGCCGACCGACCAGGGTGTCGGTCTTGGCATCGCGCAGGCAGAACACGATGCGCTGGAAGGCAAGCGCCCGGTACATCGTCTCGATGACCATGCGCACCACGTCGTTGACCTGGAACGGCTCGCTCATCACCGTGGCGATGTCGTGCACGCCAGCGGCCAGCAGCTCGACGACCTGCGGGGCATTGCGGCGCGCCGGAGTGGCAACGCCAGAGGCGGCCGGGGGTGAGGCGCGCAGCGCGTGAGGAGCGAGCGTGTCTTCGGGGGCTGGGGCTCGCGAGGGCTCGGCCGGGGCGGTGTGCAGGAGCTGGGCGGCCACGGAGCCCGCCACCGGCTGCAGGTTGAGCACGTCCGCCAGCAGGGCCAGTTTTTCACGGGCCCGCGTGGTGGCGTCGAGGATCTCCTGCGGCGCCAGCCCGAGACTGCGGGCATGGCGCTCGGCCGCCTGCCGCAGGGGCGCACTACCGCCCTGCAGCAACGCGTCGACCACGGCGTTACCGGCCAGGGCCACCCAACGCAAGCGCTCGGCCGCCTGCTCCGGCGGCCGGACCGGCGGCGAGCCGACCGGCTTGCGCATGCAGCGCTGCAGGTTCTCGGGCAGGCCCCACAAGCGCGCCACGCCGGTGCCGAATTCCTCGAAGCCCAGGCCCAGCACCTTGGCGGCGGCGCCCTCTTCGCCGGTCTGGTACTTGCCCGTGCTCACCAGTTCGCGGATCTCGGTGGCTTCCAGGGGAAAGTAGAAGCTGGCGAGCATGCGGCCGAGGTTCTGGAACATCGCGCCGATGAATGCTTCCTCGCTCTCCGAGGCCAGCGAACACAGCGCGCTGGCCACGGAGCCGGCCATCAGCGCCCGCAAGAACTCCTCGCGCATGCGCTCGGCATGGCGCGTGTCGCGCATGTGCTCCAGCAGGACCAGGCTCAGGGCAAGGTTGCGCACCGCGTCGAACCCGACGAGCGCCACGGCACGCGACACGGTGCTCACGGTGCCCCGGCCGGCGTGGGCGTAGTGCACGCTGTTGACCAGGCGCAGCAGCTTTTGGGTGAGCGCCACGTCCTTGAGCACTTCGTGGGTCAGCTCGCTGACGCTCTGGCGGTCGGAGTTGGTGGCACTCTGAATGCCGGCGACAGCGGCCGACAGCGCCGGGAAATCCCCCTTGCGTTGCATCCGGTCGATCAGCGCGTCAAGCGGCGTAAGGTGCTCGGCGGCGCTGCCGTCAGGCGGCGGGTCGGCCGCCTCGCCAGGTGGAATCGGGTTCAGCAAGTCGCTCTCGGAGGGAGCGCGTGGGGGCAACGTGGCCATCGGCGGTGGGGGTTCGGTAAGGATGAAGGTGGCGATCGGCAATCTGCAATCGACGAGGGACACGCGTGGCGACTCGGCATGGCGCCCGGGTGCGTCAACCGCCCAGCACGCGGTTCTTGCCGGTGCGCTTGGCAATGTACATCGCCTGGTCAGCGCGCTTGATGCCGTCGATCGCCGCTTCGTCAGGCGCCAATTGGGCCACACCGGCACTGAAGGTGATCAGCACTTTGAGGTTGTCCCTGAGGAAGAACTTCTTGGTAAGTTCGCGCTGGAGCCGCGTCAGGGTGGCAATGCCGTGCGCCAGGTCGGTGTCGGGCAGCAGGATCACGAACTCTTCGCCGCCGTAGCGCGCCAGCGTGTCCTGCGGGCGCATGGATTCGCGGGTCACGTTGGCCAGGTGGGTGAGCGCCTCGTCGCCGGCTTCGTGGCCGAGGTCGTCGTTGAGCTTCTTGAAGTTGTCGATGTCGAGCAGCGCCAGGCAGAGGTTGGTGCCCTTCCTGCGGGCGGTGGCGATCTCGCGTTGGATGGCTTCGTCCAGGCCGCGCCGGTTGAGCGCGCCGGTGAGCGGATCGTGGCGCGCCTGGGCGCTGACCCGGTCGAGCTCGTGGTGCAGCTTGCTGATCTCGAGCTCGGCTGACTCGGTCTTCTCGCGCATGGCCTGCAGGTCGTCACGAGATCGCATGGTCTCGCTGGCCATGTGGCGCGTGGCACGAATGGCGTTCTGCAACACCGGACCAAGTTCCTCGATGGTCTTGGCCTGCTCGATCTGCCGGGCGCATTCTTCGATCGTGCCGTGGTAGACGCTGCTCGACTCTGTCATGAGCGACAACCGGTCGACGAAGGTGGCCAGCAGTTGCTGCATCTGCGCCTGCGCCTCGGAGGCGCGGCCCCTGGCCTCGGCCTGCTTGAAGATCACGTCTTTCAGGCGGCGCTGGACGTCATCGAGCCGGCGCAGCGACAGCGGCGGCGTGGACGCTTCCATCAGCGCGTCGATCTGGCCCCTGAGCCAGCGGTCGTCGATGCAAAGTTCGCCGATGTTCTCGAAGACCATGTGCAGAAGATGCAGCAGCGTTGTCCGTATCTCCGACTGGTCTTCCGCCGTGAACGACACGCGGTGGGTGAAGTTGCCCAGCATCGTCTTCATGCGGACCAGGTCCACGGCAGGCTGCCGCAGCATCTGGACCATCTCGCGCGCCTGCTCGACGAAGCGGGTGTCGTCGGTGCCCAGCGCGGGCATGGCGTTTTCAATCAGACGTGCGATCTGCTCTAGGAACTCCGGGGTGGCCAGGGGGCCGCTGGCCGGCATGAGCGGGGACGGCTCGGTGTGGCCCGATACGACCATGCCAAAGCCGGCAAAGCCGATCAATGCGTTCTGCACGCCGTCCCAGCTGCGCTGCCCGATGGCCGAGTTGAACAGGCCAAGGCTCTTTTGTTGCCCGGGGTTCTTGGCGGGAAGGACACCCGCGATCTTGCGCAAGTGGTCCGAGGGAAAATAGGCCGGCGCCATGGTGCCGGCCACCTGTGGTACAGAACCTGGTAGTTCTCGGGAGTCGGCGCCAGTTTCTTTACCGCCAGGAGCTTGAATGTCTCTCGCGCGATTTCGTTGGGGGATCTGTCGGACATAGAGGCTGGGTCTGGACGGTGGGCGGCTGGACAATCCGCCGATCCTAACGAGAATGCAGGCGAAGTCCAAGCGATGGATCGCTCTTCGTTTTATAGCACCCAAAGAATGCCCACCAACCATCTCCTGTATCTGCACGGCTTTCGTTCGTCTCCGGGCTCGGCCAAGGCCAGGCGCATGGCCGAAGCCATCGCATCGAAGCACCCCGGCGTCACGTGGTGGTGCCCGCAGCTGCCGCCATCACCGAAAGATGCCATGGCCATGGTGGCAGAGGGCATCGCGGCATGGCCCGGGAACACCATGGCCGTGGTGGGATCGTCGCTTGGCGGCTACTACGCCACCTGGGTAATGCGGCAGACCGGCTGCAAGGCGGTACTGCTGAACCCGGCCGTGGCGCCTGCCCGCGACCTGACGCGTTACATCGGCCGGCAGACCGCCTGGCACGCGCCTGAAGAGAGCTTCTATTTCAAGGCGGAATATGTCGACGAGCTGGAGACGCTGGCCTGCCCATCGACACCTGGCCCTGCAGCGTGCAGCCGGGTGATGGCGGTGATCGCCAGGGGGGACGAGGTGCTGGACTGGCGGGAAATGACGGGCCGGTACCCCGGCGTGCGCGTAAAGCTGATCGACGGCGGCGACCACGCCTTGAGCGACTTCGACGTGCACCTGCCTGACATCCTCGAGTTTCTCGATCTGGTGTGACGTCATGTGGCCAGGTGTGCGGCCGGGCGCATGGCTGGCCTTGGACATGCATTCGGCCTGCCGTTGCGCCGGGTTGCCGGCGCGCCGCATGGGACAATCAGGCCCATGTTTGCACTATTTGAAGAAGCCGGAAAGTTCATGGCCGGGCGCATTTTGTCCGAAGCCGATGCGTCGTCGCAGGTCGAACTGGACAGCGGCAAGCGGGTGAAGGTCAAGGCCACTAATCTGCTGCTCAAGTTCGAGAAGCCGGCGCCCGCCGCGCTCCTGCCGGAAGCCCAGGCGCTCAGCCAGACCATCGAGCTGGACCTGGCTTGGGAGTTCGCCCCCGAAGAAGACTTCGGCTTTGCCGAGCTGGCGCGCGAATACTTCAGCGCGGATGCGACGCTGGTCCAGCAGGTGGCCGCGCTGTTCCGCTTGTTCGAGGCGCCGCATTACTTCCGCAGGGCGGGCAAGGGCCGGTTCCGCAAGGCCCCGGCAGAGATCCTGCAGCAGGCACTTGCGGGCATCGAGAAAAAACAGCAGCAACTGCAGCAGATCACCACCTGGGCCGACGCCCTGGGCCTGGGCGAATGTCCCCCTGCCGTGCGGGAACAGCTCTACAAGATTCTGTTCAAGCCCGACAAGAACACGCCTGAGTACAAGGCCGTGGTGGAAGCCTCGCGCGCCACGCACACGCCGCCCTTGCTGCTGTTGCAAAAAGCCGGCGCCATCGATTCACCGTACCAGTTTCACTGGAAGCGGTTCCTGTTCGAGAATTTCCCCAAGGGCACCGGCTTCCCGGCGCTGGAGGCACCGGCCATCAAGGATGCGCTGCCCCTGGCTTCGGTCAAGGCCTATTCCATCGACGATTCGGCCACCACCGAGATCGACGATGCGCTGTCGGTACAGGGCCTTGGCAGCGGGGTGGTCACGGTGGGCGTGCACATCGCCGCGCCTGGGCTGGCCATCGCACCGGGCAGCGCCATCGACCAAGTTGGCCGGGCGCGCCTGTCCACCGTGTACATGCCGGGCTACAAGGTCACGATGCTTCCCGACGCGGTGGTGCAGACCTACACCCTGCAGGAAGGGCGCGATTGCCCCGCCGTGTCGCTGTACGTCACCTTCGACGAAGCGACGCTGGAGGTTCGCAACTCCGAAACCCGCCTGGAGCGCGTGCACATTGCCGCCAACCTGAGGCACGACCAGCTCGACACCCTGGTTACGGCGGAATGGCTCGAGAACCCTGCCTTCACCCCTGAGCTCACCGCGCCCACCATTCCCATCGAACGCACGGAGCTGGCCTTTTTGTACCGGCTCGCAAAGCACCTCAAAAGTCTCCGAGAGGTCGTCCGCGGCAAGCCGGAAAACTTCAACAGGCCCGATTACAACTTCAGGCTGGTCGGCAACGACGGCGCCGAGCCAACCGGGCATGAGCAGGTGCTGATCAGCATGCGGCAACGCGGCTCGCCGCTCGACCTGATCGTCGCCGAAGCCATGATTCTGGCGAACAGCACTTGGGGCGAATGGCTGTCGGAGAACGGCGTTCCTGGCATTTACCGCAGCCAGGCCAGCCTGGCGCCGGGCGTGAAAGTCCGCATGGGCACCAAGGCTTTGCCACATGCCGGCATCGGCGTGAAAAGCTATGCATGGAGCACCTCGCCCCTTCGCCGCTACACGGACCTTGTGAATCAGTGGCAAATCATCGCCTGCGCCCGGCATGGCAAGACCGCGGCCCTGGCGGCGCCGTTCAAGCCAAAGGACACCGACCTGTTCACGGTGATCTCGATGTTCGACGCGGCGTACGCAGCCTATAACGGCTACCAGGGCGGCATGGAGCGGTTCTGGACCCTCAAGTACCTGCGCCAGAACCAGATTACCGAAGTCGTCGGCACGGTCTTCAAGGAAGGCCTGGTACGGGCGGAGGAACTGCCGCTCGTACTGCCTGTGCTGGGTTCGCAGGATCTCCCGCGCGGGGCGCGCGTGCGCGTAAGACTGGGCGAGATCGATGAGATCACGCTCGACGTCGCAGGCACGGTCATCGAGCGACTCGACACCGTGGCCGACGCGACAAAAGCTTCGCTCCAGGAACAAACCGATGACCATGACGAGGGCGACGAGGACGTCACCGCCGGACCCATTGCCATTGCCGTGGACATGGACGAGGCAGAACCGCCTGTGCCGGCCGATAATCCACAGCCGTGAACCTTCGACTGTCCAGCGCTCGTCAATATCTGCGCAATCTGACCACCTCGCAGATGGCGCTGGCAGTGTCGTTCGCGGTGCATGCGGTGCTGCTTACGGTGCGGTTCGTCGATCCGCAGGCGTTCAATCGGGTCTTCCAGGACACGCCCCTCGAGGTGATTCTGGTGAACGCGCGCTCGGACGAGCGTCCACAGAAGGCCATGGCCATCGCGCAGGCCAGTCTGGCGGGCGGAGGCGAAGCTGACAAGGGACGGGCCACATCGCCCTTGCCGCCGTCGACGCTCACCGATCTGGGCGAGACCATGGAAGAAACCCAGCGGCGGATGGAGACCATGCAGGAGCAGCAGGCCATGCTGCTGGCACAAGTCAGCCGGCAGTTGGCGTCCATGCCGCTTCCTGATCCCAAGCAGCCTAGCAACACGCCCGAAAGCCAGGCGCAAGAAGAAAAGCGCCGTCAGCTGGTCAAGCTGCTGGCCGAGATCGAACGCCGAATCAATCAGGAAAACTCCCGCCCCAAACGACGCTATGTCAGCCCTGCCACGCGCGAGGAAGTCTATGCCGTGTACTACGACAGCCTGCGCCGGCGGGTGGAAGACAAGGGGACGGAAAATTTCCCCGAGGCAAACGGCAAGAAGCTGTATGGGGAGCTCACCATGATCGTCACGGTCAACCACGATGGCCAGGTGCTCGCGACCCAGGTGGTGGAAAGTTCGGGCAATCGGACGCTCGACCGGCGGGCCGAAGCCATCGCTCGCAGTGCGGGCCCATACGGCCGCTTTAGCGCGGCCATGCGGGCCAAGGCGGACGAAATCCTGGTGGTATCCCGCTTCCGGTTCACCCGCGACCAGACGCTGGAAACCAAGCTGACCGGCAACCCATGAACGCGACAGCACACTGGCAAGTGGCGTCGTGGGCAGGCATCTCATGAGGGCGTTTGGTCGCTGGCTCGGCTTGGTGCTCATCGCCGGCATCGCGTTGCAACTGTTTTTCCTGGGGCGCATCGCCATGATGACCGTGGTCGACCCTCAATCGACCGCATTCCAGCGGTCAGCGGCTTGGCGACTCATGGTGGACGGACCTGCCGCGGCAGGCAAGCCAGCCACTAAGACGGGCCCTGCAGCTTCACTGAGCGGCGGTCTGCGATGGAGTCACCACTGGGTGGCGTATGGGAATATCGCCGATGGTTTGAAACGCGGCGTGATCGCTGCAGAGGACGGCGGCTTCGTGAACCACGAAGGTGTGGACTGGGAAGCGCTCGACAAAGCCTGGCAAAAGAACGAAAAAGCAGAAGCCCAAGCGGCCAAGGTTGCGTCAAACGCCAAGCCGGCAGTAACCCGCAATCCGCCCCGCGGACCGAAGATCGTCGGCGGCTCCACCATCACCCAACAGTTGGCCAAGAATCTGCTGTTGTCCGGCGAGCGCACCCTTTTGCGTAAAGGCCAGGAGTTCGTGCTCACCATGATGCTCGAACTGGTGCTGAGCAAGCAACGCATTCTCGAGATCTACCTGAACAGCGTTGAATGGGGAGAGGGCGTGTTCGGCGCCGAAGCCGCAGCGCAGCATTATTTTCGCAAGCCGGCATCAAACTTGAGTGCCTACGAAGGCGCACGGTTGGCCGTCATGCTGCCCAGGCCGCGGTACTTCGAGAGGGTGCCGAATTCGGGATACCTTTCTCACCGGGCTTCCATCATCGCTGGGAGAGGCGGGGATGTGGAGTTGCCTTGAGGTGACCTGCTCGCCTTCCGCCATACCGACTTGATGGCAGCGAAGAGGTCGAAGAACCAACCGGTGTCTCATCGATGTGCATCACCTGCGCAGCCAACACGAAGGTCGGGTCCGTCGAACAGGGCTGCAAGCTGGAGCCTGCCACGCCCGGCCAAGCCGCCAGAATGGAGCGCTGCGTGTCCACGCCCGCACGGGCGTTGATTATCTCTGCTGGTACACGGCAGATGGTCGGCGAAGCGGCTGGCCAGGGTGTGCGCCAGCAGGCCCGCGGTCGGCATGCCCTTGTCGATGATCTGTGGCTCCGCAGGAGCGTGCACCAGAACCTGGCCGCACCTTCAAGCCCACCCTTCGACGGGCTCAGGACGGGCTTGCCGCGGACGTGTCGGTGCACAAAGAACCCGGCCGGAGCAATGTCCGGCCGCTCGCTCCCGCCGCCGATGCGCACCATGGCCTGCGGCCACACCCCGACCATGTTTGAGCCGTCAAGAGGTGGTCTGCTGATGTGAGCCTGGACACAGACGGGACGCCACCAATATTGCTGTGCGGGCGGCGGCCATTTGTAGTCGTGCTGCCCACTGGCCAGGGCATCGCTTCGATGGGCTGAGTTCCGGTAGGCCCCACTCGCGCAAGGCGAACTGGATGAACCTCTCGGCCTTTGCCGTTGGTTTACGGGCGGTAGGGGCGGTAGGGGCGAGCGAAGCTGTGCTTGATGCCGAGCTCGATGCAAGCGGCCCTGAACTCACGCGAGCGGGATGCCGGACCGTGGTCCGTCAGCAAGCGTTGCACGGTCATGCCTAGGCGGCCATAGTGGATCACTGCATTTCGCAGAAACAGGACCGCCTGGGCCTGCTTTTCATCAAAGTGCATGGCGGTAAATGCCAGCCGGGCATGGCCGTCGATCGCCACGAATAGCGTCTCACAACCTGCACCCTTGACCGAGTCGCGGCGATTGCCGGTGACCCGACGGATGGGCCGCATGTTGCGCCCGGCTTCTTGGTGTCATTTAGCAGCAGATCGCCCGGGCCTCATGTTCGTAGCGCACTACCGCTTCGACAGGCTTCAGGTCGCTCGACTTTAGACAGGCCCGCTCGCGCCAGAACGCGACTGCCCGTGGACTCGCGGATCGCGAAGAGCTCGCGCGCCGCCAGGGCGCGGCGGCTTATGACATCCGGGTCGTGGTCTGGCGA
>JAQGNA010000122.1 GCA_028292075.1 Rhodoferax sp.
TGGAATCACGCCGGCCATGTTCAGCTTCAAAGGCAGATGGGAAGACTGGCCCCCATACACCTTGTTGCCGACCTGCCGCCTGGCGTAGTTCACCAGAATCTTCCGTTGGCCACGTTCCACGAACACCACGAAGTAGGTCACCAGGGCAACCACCACCACGATGATGATCGCCGCGATGATGCTCATCGCACCGGTGCGCACCAGTTCAAGCAAGCCGCCGATCGAGCCAGGCAAGCCTGCCGCGATGCCAGCGAAGATCAGGATCGAGATGCCGTTGCCGAGACCGCGTTCGGTAATCTGCTCACCCAGCCACATCAGGAACATCGTGCCTGCCGTCAGGCTCACAACCGCCGTCATGCGGAAGCCAAAACCCGGCGACAACACCAGCCCTGCGGAGCTCTCCAACGCCACGGCAATGCCAAGCGATTGGAAAAGCGCGAGCCCGAGCGTGCCGTAGCGCGTGTACTGCGTAATCTTGCGACGACCAGCTTCGCCCTCTTTCTTCATCTGCTCAACACTTGGCACCACGTAACCCATCAGCTGCATGATGATCGATGCAGAGATGTACGGCATGATGCCCAGCGCAAACACAGTGAAGCGAGACAATGCGCCGCCAGAGAACATATTGAACAAACTCAATATGCCGCCCTGCTGGCCGTTGAACAGCTGCTGCAACTGCGTCGGGTCGATACCCGGCACAGGGATGTGCGCACCCACGCGGTAGACCACCAACGCGAGCAGCAAAAAGATCAGCCGGCGACGCAAGTCACCGAACTTTCCTGTCTTTGCGATTTGTGCGCTAGTTGCCACCGAATGCTTTCGTCGAAATCAAAATTACACCAGGCTGCCGCCGACGGCTTCGATCGCCGTCTTGGCGCCAGCCGTCGCACCGATGCCCGTCAGCTTGACAGCCTTGGTCAGCGAACCGGTGTTGATCACTTTCACCACCTTGGCGATTTCAGCGATCAGACCGGCTTGCTTCAGCGACAGCAAGTCGACTTCGGCAGCGCCCAGCTTTTCCAGGTCGCCCAGCGTGATTTCGTCGTTGTACTTCAGAAGCTGCGACTTGAAGCCGCGCTTTGGAAGGCGACGCTGCAAAGGCATTTGACCGCCTTCGAAACCAACCTTGTGGTAGCCGCCCGAACGCGACTTCTGACCCTTGTGACCACGACCGGCGGTTTTACCCAGGCCGGAACCAATGCCGCGACCCACGCGACGCTTGGCGTGCTTTGCACCCTCTGCGGGCTTAATGCCATTGAGTTCCATCGTGGTCCCTTAATCGAGGATTTTGACCAGATAACTGATCTTGTTGATCATGCCGCGGACTTCAGGAGTGTCCTGAAGTTCGCTGACGCTGCGAATCTTGCGCAGACCCAGGCCACGCACGGTTGCCCGGTGCGATTCCTTGGTGCCGATCGGGCTGCGAACCAGCGTCACTTTGAGTGTTTGTTGCGTTGCCATTTTCAGACCTCTTCTTAAGCGAGGATGTCTTCGACGCTCTTGCCACGCTTGGCGGCGATGTCCGCCGGGGTCGTGGAGTTGCGCAAAGCGTCCAACGTGGCGCGAACCATGTTGTACGGATTGGAAGAACCGTGGCTCTTGGCCACGATGTCGGTGATGCCCATCACTTCGAAGACGGCGCGCATCGGGCCGCCGGCAATGATGCCCGTACCCTTGGGTGCCGGTGCCATCATCACGTTGGCTGCGCCATGGTGACCTTCAACTTTGTGGAACACGGTGCCGTTCTTCAACGTGACCTTGACCATGTTGCGACGGGCTTCTTCCATCGCCTTTTGCACGGCCGCAGGCACTTCCTTCGACTTGCCCTTGCCCATGCCGACGCGGCCGTCGCCATCGCCCACCACGGTCAACGCGGCGAAACCAAGAATACGGCCGCCCTTGACCACCTTGGTGACGCGGTTGACCGCGATCATCTTTTCGCGCAGGCCGTCTTCAGGCCCTTCGGCCTTACCCTGCATTTTTCCCTGAACTTTAGCCATGATTTATTCCAATCTGCTTAGAACTGCAAGCCGGCTTCGCGGGCTGCATCGGCAAGCGCCTTGACGCGGCCGTGGTACGCGAAACCCGAGCGATCGAACGCCACCTTTTCAACGCCGGCAGCCTTGGCCTTTTCGGCGATCAGCTTGCCAATGGCCTGGGCCGCGGCGGTGTTGCCGCCCTTGCCCGAGCCACCCAGTTCCTTGCGGACTGCGACTTCGGCGGTGGACGCACTGGCCAGGACCTTGGCGCCGTCGCCGGAGATCACGCTTGCATAGATATGCAGGTTGGTGCGGTTTACCGTCAGACGTGCAACGCCCTGCGTGGCAATGCGGATGCGGGTCTGGCGGGCGCGGCGGAGACGCTGTTCTTTTTTCGTCAACATGTTGCGACTCCTTATTTCTTCTTCGTTTCTTTGATCGTGATCTTCTCATCCGCATAGCGGATGCCCTTGCCCTTGTAAGGCTCGGGAGGACGAATTGCACGGATCTCAGCAGCCACCTGGCCAACGCGCTGGCGGTCTGCACCCTTGATGATGATTTCGGTCGGGGCCGGCGTCGCCACGGTAATGCCGGAAGGCATTTCCTTGTTGACCGGGTGGGAGTAACCCACGGTCAGGTTCAGCTTGGTGCCCTGGGCCTGGGCCTTGTAACCCACGCCGATCAGCGTGAGCTTCTTCTCGAAGCCCTTGGTCACGCCCACCACCATGTTGTTCACGAGCTGACGCATCGTGCCCGACATGGCATTGGCTTCACGCGATTCGTTCGCTGGAACGAACGTCAGCTTGCCATCATCGTTGGTGATGGTCACCAGTGCGTTCTGCACCAGAGACAAGGCGCCACCAGTGCCTTTGACATTAATTTGGTCGCCCTTGATGGACACATCCACGCCAGCGGGGATGGTCACAGGCATTTTTCCTACGCGAGACATTTGCTATTTCTCCTGCTTAAGCGACGTAGCAAAGGACTTCGCCGCCAACGCCATTGGCGCGGGCCTTGCGGTCGGTCATCACGCCCTGGGGGGTGGTGACAATCGCCACGCCCAGGCCATTCATGACCGTAGGAATGGCATCACGGCCCTTGTAGACGCGCAGGCCGGGACGGCTCACACGCTCGATGCGCTCGATGACCGGACGGCCAGCGTAGTACTTCAGCGTGATTTCGAGCTCGGTCTTGCCTTCGACGGTCTTCACCTGGAAGCCGTCGATGTAGCCTTCGTCTTTCAACACCTGGGCGATCGCGATCTTCACCTTCGAGGAAGGGATCGATACTGTCGTCTTGGCCACCATTTGCGCGTTACGGATACGCGTCAGCAGGTCGGCGATGGGATCACTCATACTCATGTTTGATTACTCCTGCCCAGCTTACCAGCTGGCCTTGACCACGCCGGGGATGTCACCGGCGAAAGCCAGTTCACGGATCTTCGAACGTGCCAGACCGAACTGGCGGAACGTTCCACGGGGACGACCGGTGATGGCACAACGGTTGCGCTGGCGCGTCGGATTTGCGTTGCGCGGCAGCTTCTGCAGCGCCAAGCGGGCTTCAGCGCGCTCTTCGTCGCTCTTCTTCGCGTCGTTGGAAACTGCCTTCAGTTCCGCGTGTTTGGTTGCAAACTTGGCGACCAGGCGGTCACGCTTGAGTTCACGTTGAATCAAAGCTTGTTTAGCCACACGTCACCTCAGTTCTTGAACGGAAAACGGAAACCAGCGAGCAGAGCCTTGCACTCTTCATCGTTCTTGGCCGTCGTCGTGATGCTGATATTCAGGCCACGCAAGGCGTCAACCTTGTCGTACTCGATCTCAGGGAAAATGATCTGCTCTTTGACGCCGATGTTGTAGTTGCCGCGGCCGTCGAAGGCCCGGGCGGAAATTCCGCTGAAGTCACGAACGCGCGGCATGGCCTCGGTCACGAAACGGTAGAGGAATTCATACATCTGCACGCCGCGCAGGGTCACCATGCAACCGATGGCCTGGCCTTCGCGGATCTTGAAACCGGCGATGGCTTTCTTGGCCTTGGTCACGACAGGCTTCTGGCCTGCGATCTTGGTCAGGTCGCCGACTGCGTTGTCCATGACCTTCTTGTCGGCAACGGCTTCGCTCACACCCATGTTCAGGGTGATCTTGGTCAGACGTGGCACTTGCATCGGCGACGTGTAGCCAAACTTGGCCATCAGATCGGGAGCGATTTTTTCGCGGTAGTGTTGTTGCAAACGTGCCATGGTCATGCCGCCTTGATTTCTTCGCCGCTGGACTTGAAGACGCGGGTGCGCTTGCCGTCGGCCAACAATTTGATTCCAACGCGATCGGCCTTGCCGGTTGCCGCATTGAAGATAGCCACATTGGACTGATGGATCGGCATGCTCTTTTCAACGATGCCGCCAGTCGTACCCTTCATGGGGTTCGGCTTGGTGTGCTTCTTGACCAGGTTCAGGCCGTCGATCACCACGTAGGAGTCGTCCTTGCGAAGCGTGACGGTGCCGCGCTTGCCCTTGTCGCGCCCTGCGAGCACGATCACTTCGTCGCCTTTGCGAATTTTGTTCATGTCGCGTCCTTACAGAACTTCGGGAGCCAGGGACACGATCTTCATGAACTTTTCAGTGCGCAGTTCGCGCGTCACTGGTCCGAAGATGCGGGTGCCGATGGGCTCCAGCTTTGCGTTGAGCAACACTGCTGCGTTGCCGTCGAATTTGACCAGCGAGCCGTCCGCACGACGGATGCCCTTGGCCGTGCGCACCACGACTGCACTGTAGATCTCGCCTTTTTTGACGCGACCACGAGGAGCAGCTTCTTTGATGCTGACTTTGATGACGTCGCCCACACTGGCGTAACGACGCTTTGAGCCGCCAAGCACCTTGATGCAAAGAACGGACTTCGCGCCGGTGTTGTCGGCCACATCTAACCGGGATTCAGTTTGGATCATTTCAATTTTTTCCCAACTTGCACCAGTTGCCTTGTGCGCCGGAGCGCATGAGAACACCTGATCAGTCTTGGGCCCGTCGTCCACGTCACGAACCACTCGTGGCGCTTCTTATTGGGCAGAAGCATCGCTTTTTGGAGCGAAGCCTATGATTATGCACGGGGCAGGGATTTCTGTCAACTGTCTCATTGCGGCACAACCTTTGCGTTTAAACGTCATCTTTCAAGAGCGTACCGTGGCCAACATCACGCGTCGTTTCGCTATGGTAATCATAGCGTTCACTCACTTCTGGATAAGGCAGCCCATGCGTTTTCTTCCAAAACGGAAACCAAAGCCAAGCAGTTCGCCATGACAGACGCCCGCCATACCAGCCAATCGCGCGATTCCCGGTTGCGTCCGCAGGGAGTCACGCTGCGCCAGTTGCGCGCGTTTGTGGCGGTGGCACAGGACGGCAGCATCACTCGGGCTGCGCAGCGCTTGCACCTCACCAGTTCGGCGCTGTCGATGTTGATCAGCAGCCTCGAGGGAGAGCTGGCGGTGCGCCTGTTCGAACGCACCACGCGGCGCATGGCCTTGTCGGACGCTGGCGCTGAACTGCTGCCCGCGGTGGAGAAAGTGTTCGGCAACCTCGACGAGGCCTTCGACGGCCTGCGCCAGTTTGCCGATCGGCGCAGCGGCCGCTTCGCGGTGGCCACGTCGCCGCTGTTGGCGGCCACCCTGCTGCCCACGCTGCTTGCCAGCTTCAAGCTGCGCCATCCATCCGTCCAGATCAACCTTTTCGACCTGCCACCGGATGGCATTGCCCAGGCGGTTCGCAGCGGCCAGGCCGACTTTGGGGTTTGCACCGCCGATGCCGATGTTCCCGATCTGGTTGCCAGCGTGCTTTACCAGGATCGGCTGATGCTGGCCTGCCCGGCGAAACATCCGTTGGCCGGCCGGCGTGAAGTGCGCTGGACCGAATTGACCGGCGAGCCGATGGTGGTTCTGCGCCACGGCAGCGGTCTTCGCACGCTGGTGGAACAGGGCTTTCGCGAGGTGGGTGAAGCACTGCACCCGGCCTTCGAGGTGTCGCACGTAGGCACCGCCGTGGGACTGGTTGAAGCCGGTCTGGGCGTCGCGATCCTGCCGTCCTATGCGCTGCACCGCACCAGGGTGATCGACGTGGTGGCAGTTCCGATGACGGCGCCGGTGGTCTACCGCAACATCGTGGCACTGACCGCGCCGCAACGCCGGCTGACTGCGCCCTGCGAGGACTTTCTGGCGCATTTCAGGGCCGGCATGACCACCGCCAATGACGCGTCACCATCCGCCGCTACAGCCGCGACACCCGCAAAGCCCGCACGACCTTTCACCAAGGCTTCAAGCCGGACCGCACGCAAACCGGCTGGCTAGTCGAACAGGGCCCAGGTGGCGCGCGTCAGCGGTGCCGTGGGCGTCATCCACTCCATGATGACGTCGAAGTGGTTGCGCCCCGGCACCGCCAGCATCTGCACGGCGCAACCTTGTGCCCGGCAGGCGTCGGCGTACTGGTGCGATTGGCGCTTGAATTCCGCGGTGTCGGTCTCGGCGACAGCGACGCAGAGACGTGTGCCGGCCGGCGGCAGCGCATCAACCGGACTCAGCGCCCGGGCCTGCGCCTCGTCCAGCTGCAGCCATTGGTTGGGCCGTGTGCGCTGCACCGGAGCGAGGTCGAACAGCCCACTCACCAGCGCCCCGCCCAGCAGCACCTGCGGTGGCAGACCATGGGCGGCCTGCCAGCCCGGTGCCAGCAGCATCGCGCCCAGATGGCCGCCCGCCGAGCTGCCGCCGACGACCATGCGCCCGACGTCCACCCCATGTACGCCGCCGTGGCGGTACAGCCAGGCAACCGCGCGCCGGCACTGTTCGACGATCTCCTCGAGCCGCACCTCGGGCGCCAGCCCATAGTTGACCGAGGCCACGGCGATGCCCCGCTCGGTGAAGCTTTGCGCCATGAAGACCGAGTCTTCCTTGGCCAACGCGCGCCAGTAGCCGCCATGGACGAAGACGAACAGCGGCGCGTCAGGACGGCCCGGCACCGGAAACAGGTCGAGGCGTTCGTCCACGCTCGGCCCGTAGGCCAGGTCGCGCAGGCAGGGCAGCGCGTACATCGGCAGTGAAGCGTCGCGGTATTCCTTGAGGAACACGTCGACATCGGCCACCGTTCCACGGGCGTTGTACTGGCGTTCCAGTTCGTCCGCGTCCATGCGGTTCCACGGCAATTCAGACACCAAGGGTCTCCTTCAACACGTCCTTGGCCGCAACCAGGCTGGGCGAGCTGCCATGCCACACGGTGCGGCCTTTTTCCAGAATGAAATGGGTATCGGCGATGCGCAGCAGCGGGCCGATGTTCTTGTCGATCACCAGCACCGCCAGGCCGGTGTTTTTCAATGCCTGCAAACAGTCCCAGATCTCGCCGCGCACCAGCGGCGCCAGGCCCTCGGTGGCCTCGTCCAGCACCAGCAGGCGCGGATTGGTCATGAGTGCGCGGCCGATGGCCAGCATCTGCTGCTCGCCGCCCGAGAGATTCGCACCCAGGTTGCCCGC
>JAQGNA010000236.1 GCA_028292075.1 Rhodoferax sp.
CGGAAGACGGCGCGGGGCGACAGCTTGGCCATGGCGCCCATGAGGCCCAGCAGCACCGAGACGAAGAGGGCGGCCAGGGAAACCCCGACCGTGAGCAATGCGCCATGAAGAATCGACCAGTAATAGGCAGTCAAGAGAAGGTCACCTGGTCCGGGGAACGAAGAAGAACGGTGGGGAAGCAGAAAGGAGAAAGCGAAACGGGTGTGCCCCAGGCGTGGGGCACACCCGCCATGCCAGGCCGAGCGGCTGGCGGGTGCGATGCGGCAGCGCTTACTTGCCGTAGACGTCGAACTTGAAGTACTTGTCGTTCAGCGTCTTGTAGGTGCCGTTGGCGCGGATGGCCTTGATGGCCGTGTTGAGCTCTTCCTTCAGGGCCTTGTCGCCCTTGCGGACCGCGACGCCGGCGCCGCCGCCGAAGTACTTGGGAATGAACAGCTCGGTGCCCACGGCGCCGTAGTCCTTGCCTTCGGGCTTGCTCAGGAAGCCACCGGTGACTTCGACGATGTCGGCCACGGTACCGTCCAGGCGGCCGGCCTTGATGTCCAGGTAGACCTGGTCCTGGGCTTCGTAAGGCGTGACGATGACGCCCACCTTCTTCAGTTCGCCGTTGGCGTACTTCTCCTGGGTGCTGCCCTTGAGCACGCCCAGCTTCTTGCCCTTGAGCGAGTTCACGTCGGTGAACTTGATGTCGTTCCGGACGACGATCTTGCTGGGCGTGTTGTAGTACTTGTCGGTGAAGTCGACCACCTTCAGGCGGTCTTCGGTGATCGACATCGAGCTGATGATCGCGTCGTACTTCTTGGCCTGCAGACCGGGAATCATGCTGTCCCAGACCTGTTCGACGAACACGCACTTGCGCTTGATCTGCTCGCACAGCGCATTGGCGATGTCCACGTCGAAGCCGGTCGGCTTGCCATCGGCGGTCTTGAAGGTAAACGGTTCGTAGGTGGGGTCGATGGCGACCTTCAGTTCCTTGGTTTGCGCGAAGGCGGCAGCGGCGACGACGGTGAGTGCAACGGTGAGAATCAGTTTTTTCATGAGTTCCTTTGGAGATCGATGCTTGGAGCAATCGGGTGGGTTGTATACCGGTCGGTGGAAACGTGGCGAGATTCTAGTGTTTCATCGGGGGGCCAGAAAAGGTGTTTGCCCTAGTCGCCGAGGCGACCGGAAATCCCCTCGATGATGGTCCGTCCATAATCCCGGACTCATCAAGAAAGCAGTATTCATGCCCAAACTGTTCACCGGCACCGTGACGGTTCTGCCCGCCATGCCAACCGTGCGCAACAGCATCCCGCCGGTCCTCGCCGACCTTTCCTCTCCCGCGTTGCGGGCCGGGCTGCAACTGCGGCTCGACCAGAAGACCAAGCCGGTTGGATCGCTCGGCCGGCTCGAGGCGCTCGCCCTGCAACTGGGGCTGATCCTCGGCACCGAAAACCCCGTCCTCGCGCAGCCTCAACTGGTCGTGTTCGCTGGCGACCACGGCCTGGTCGCGCGCGGCGTGTCGGCTTTTCCGAGCGACGTGACCTGGCAGATGGTCGAGAACTTCCTTGCCGGCGGCGCCTGCGTCAGCGTGCTGGCGCGGCAGCACGGCATCGCGCTCACCGTCGCCGATTGCGGCGTGCGGCACGATTTTCTGCCGTCGGGCGGCCCGGCCGCGCGTGAAGGGCTGGTCGTCTGCAAGGTGGGTCCCGGCACTGCCGACGCCTTTGTCGAACCCGCCATGACACCCGACGAGTGCGACCGGGCGATTGCCAACGGCATGTCGCTGGTGCGCAGCCTGCCGGGCAATGTGCTGCTGCTGGGCGAGATGGGCATCGGCAACACTTCGGCCGCGTCTCTGCTGCAGGCGCGGCTCACCGGCCTCGACATTGCGGAATGCACCGGATCGGGCACCGGGCTCGACGCCGCCGCGGTGGCACACAAGGCGCAGGTGCTGCGTTCCGTGATGTTGCGGCATGCATCGGCGGTCGATCCACTGTCGGCCCTGCAGGCCTTCGGCGGCTTCGAGATGGCCACCATGGTGGGCGCGGTCTGGCAGGCGGCAGCTGACCACCGCGTGATCGTGGTGGACGGCTTCATCACCACGGCGGTGGTGCTGGTGGCCCAGGCGCTGGCACCCGCGGTATTGCAGCGCTGCGTCTTCTCGCACCGCTCCGGTGAAGCAGGGCATGCGGCCATGTTGGAACACCTTGGCGCCGAGCCATTGCTCGACCTCGGCATGCGGCTGGGCGAAGGCTCGGGCGCGGCGTTGGCGTGGCCGCTTCTGGTGTCCGCCTGCGCGGTTTTGGAACAAATGGCCAGCTTTGCGTCGGCTGGCGTGTCGCAAAAAGCAAGCTGATGCCGCTGCATGTTGTTGGTGTAACAGCATGGCACGGCAGTCGGAACCAGCTGCGGACCGCGACACCGCACTGCTAAACTTTGCCCCCCATGGGCAACTTACGGGCATGACCTCCACCAAGCAAGCTGACACCACAACAACGCAGGATGGGACGGTCGAATCGGTCATTGCGACCGCGCTGGCGCCACATGCGGTGCCGCCGCATCTGTTGTCGCTCATCGCCCTGGCAAGCCACAGCGCGATGCTCCTCGCGGACGCGGAGCAGCGCATCATCTTCGCGAACAACGGCTTCACCCGCCTGCTCGGCTACACCGAGGCCGAGGTGTTGGGGCAGCGCCTCCTGCAGGTGCTTGCGGGCCGCGATACCGACGCTTCCCTCCTCGACCAGTTGACTCGCCAGGCGCCCACGCCCGGCGGGCGGCACAACGAACTGCTGGTCTACAACCGCGAGGGCAGGCCGCTGTGGGTGTCGGGCATGGTGAACCCGGTGTTTGCGCCGGATGGTCGCCTGCTTCACCTGGTGTATGTGCTGTCGGACATCACCCTGGCCAAGATCCACGAAACGCTGCAGTTCAAGGTGCTGGACGCCATGCTGCGCGAGCAGTCGCTGGGCGAAGTGCTGTCGCTGGTGTGCCGCGAGATCGAAAGCATCGCGCCCGATCTGGTGGCCACGGTGCTCGATGTGGACGTCGGCGGGCGCGGGCTGCGCTCGCTGGCCGCGCCCAGCCTGCCACTCACCTTTGCCGACACACTGGAGCATCTGCCGCTCAGTCCGGTTCATCTGCGCCAATGCTATGCCGAACGGGTGGTGATCGCGCGGGTTGGCGGCGATTCACGGGCGGAGGCATCTGCACCGGCGCCGCTGTCTTTCCGAGCGGTGCAGCCACCGCGGTCGGTTCAGTCGGTCCAGTCCGCACTAGGCGTGGGTCTCTCGCCCGAGCCCGGTTTCGAGGCCGATCGACGCGAGGGTTCGGCCGTGCGACGCAGTGGTGCCGTTCGCCGCAAACCCGGGCCGGCTGCGGAGTTTTCGCCCGTGCCGAACATCGATCCGGAGCAGCCCGACGAGCCCTACCTCAGTCTGCTCGAAACCTTGGACATGCAGTCCTGCTGGATCCGTCCCATCGAGGCCAA
>JAQGNA010000123.1 GCA_028292075.1 Rhodoferax sp.
GCCTCAAGGGCGTGGTGCGCGCTGATGGCACTGTGACGGCCGGAAACGCCAGCGGCGTGAACGACGGCGCCTGCGCCCTGTTGCTGGCCGACGAAGGCACGGCCGCCCGCAACGGACTCACGCCACGTGCGCGGGTCGTGGGCATGGCCACCGCCGGCGTCGCTCCCCGAATCATGGGCATCGGGCCGGCGCCCGCCACGCAAAAGGTGCTGGCGCTCACCGGCTTGACGCTGGCACAACTTGACGTCATCGAGTTGAACGAAGCCTTCGCAGCCCAGGGCTTGGCGGTCATGCGCCAACTGGGCCTGCGCGACGACGACCCCCGCGTCAACCCGAACGGCGGCGCCATCGCGCTCGGCCACCCCCTCGGCGCCAGCGGTGCACGGCTTGCCACCACCGCCGTCAACCAGCTCCACAAGTCCGGCGGTCGCTACGCGCTTTGCACCATGTGCATCGGCGTGGGCCAGGGCATTGCGGTGATTTTGGAACGGGTCTGAGCGCTCGCACCTGCATCCTCGTCAGCATGCAAAAAGCCCGCTAAGCGGGCTATTTGCATGGCGGGCGACGAAGCGCCCAAAACCGAGGCTAGGCTTTAGCCGCCCGCAGCTTCATTGAAAAATCCTGCAGAGCGGCAATGCCGCTGCTTTCGGCGCGATGGCACCAGGCCTGCAGATCGGCCGTGAGCTGCTCCCGCGACTGTGAGGTGTTGAGCCACATCTGGCGCAGCTCTTCCCGCATGGTGACCATTTTGTCCAGCACCGGGTGAGCGGCGCGGGCCTGGGCCAACTGGGGCTGGGCCGCGGCCGGGATCTTCTCGGCGTCGCGGTGCAGCCAGCGCTTGGCGGATTCAAGGACGGAAGCATCTGCCTTGCGGGCCTTCAACGTTTCGATCTCGGCCTTGCAGGCGCGGCGCATTTCGCGGGCGTAGCCTGCCATTACTTCATAACGGTGGGCGATCAGCGCCTCCAGCGTGTTTTCGTCGGCCACGGCCTTGACGTCGCCGAGTTGCAGCCTCGGTGGCGTCTTCTTGACCTTGGCCAGGCCAACCTTTTCCATCATGCTGATGTAGAGCCAACCAATGTCGAATTCATACGGCTTGACGGAGAACTTGGCCGACGTCGGGTAGGTGTGGTGGTTGTTGTGCAGTTCTTCGCCACCGATCATGATGCCCCAGGGCGAAATGTTGGTGCTGGCGTCCGGCGCCTCGAAGTTGCGGTAACCCCAGTAATGGCCGATGCCGTTGATGATGCCCGCTGCGGTCACTGGAATCCAGATCATCTGCACGGCCCAGACGGCCAGGCCGGCAATGCCGAACAGCGCCAGGTTCAAAATCATCATGAGGCCGACGCCCTGCCAGCTGAAGCGGGTGTATAGGTTGCGCTCGATCCAGTCGTTCGGGCAGCCATGGCTGAACTTCGCCAGGGTTTCCAGGTTCTTGGTTTCGGCACGGTAGAGCTCGGCGCCCTTCCAGAACACGGTTTCAATGCCGTGCGCATGGGGGCTGTGAGGATCGTCCTTCGTTTCGCACTTGGCGTGGTGCTTGCGGTGCACCGATACCCATTCCTTCGTGACCTGGCCGGTGCCCAACCACAGCCAGAAACGGAAAAAATGCGCAGGCAGCGGATGCAGGTCCATGGCGCGATGGGCCTGATGGCGGTGCAGATAGATGGTGACGCTCGCGATGGTGATGTGCGTGGTGACGAGCGTGTACAACACGATCTGCCACCAAGACAAATTCAGCAGCCCGTTCGCCAGCCAGTCAATCGCCGCGTTCAGAACGGCCCAATCGGGTAACAACATAGATTTAATCGCCTCGGTTTATAAGAAGACCAGCTTTCTATGTGAGAAAAGCTGGCCAATCCAACATTGTAAGTTGGCTACCACGAATCGCCTACTGTGGAAAAACAACCTAAATCTTCTATTGTTTCTGCCATGCGGCCGCGAAAAACCCGTCAGTGCCGTGCCGGTGGGGCCAGAGCCGAAGGTATTCACCACCGGTGACGGGCCCGGCGCACAGGTCTACCGCGTGATCCACCTTCAGATGGGTGAGCAGGTCGACAATTTCAAGAGGGGCGAAGCCTTCGTTTGCGGCCGAGAACGCCTGGGCGATGGCTTCGTTCTCTTCCGGCAGCACGCTGCAGGTCGCATACACCAGCCGGCCGCCCGGCTTCAGCAGCCGCGCAGCGCTCTGCAGGATGGCGGCCTGGAGCTTGGCGAATTCGGCCACCGTGGTGGGCGACTGCCGCCATTTCAGATCGGGATTGCGCCGCAGCGTGCCAAGGCCGCTGCAGGGTGCATCGACCAGCACGCGGTCCATCTTGCCGGCGAGCCGCTTGATCCGGTCGTCTCGTTCGTGCGCGATGGCAACCGGATGCACGTTCGACAACCCACTGCGTGCCAGCCGGGGTTTCAGGCTCTCGAGCCGGTGCGCCGAGGTGTCGAAGGCGTAGAGCCGCCCGGTGCTGCGCATGCCCGCACCGATGGCCAGCCTCTTGCCCCCTGCGCCGGCGCAGAAGTCGACCACCATTTCGCCGCGCTTGGCGTCGAGCAGCAAGGCCAGCAGTTGCGAGCCTTCGTCCTGCACCTCGACCGCACCGCGGTTGAAGGCGTCCAGTTTGGCCAGATTTGGCTTGCCGGCGATGCGCAGGCCGTTCGGCGAATACTTGGTCGGCGTGGCCGGAACGCCAGCCTTGGTCATTTCGGCCTGCACCTCTGCCCGCTTGCTCGTCATGGTGTTGACCCGCAGATCGAGCCCGGCCGTGCGGTTCAGGCTTTCGACCAGCGGCCAGAACTCGTCCTTCAACTGCTCGCGCAGCGGCTGCACCAGCCATTCGGGCAGATTGTGGCGGTGCCGCTCCATCAGGTCGTGCGGCTGCACCTGATCGCATTGCGCGAGCCAGTTCTTCTCTTGGTCGTTCAGCGCGCCGGCCAGGAAATCGCGGGCGCCCTGCTTCGCCGAGGTGCCGGGGCGGGCGCCCGGTTCGTCTTCGCTATGGGCGAAGCCCAGGATCGCCAGCCGGCGTTCCTTCGGACCGCTGCCCGACGGCGCGAGGTGGTCGAACAACAACTTGTGGCGCAACACGGTGTAGACCGTCTCGGCCAGGGTGGCGCGCTCACGCGGGCCGAGGGCACGGTTCTCCCGGAAATAGCGCGAAACGGTGGCGTCGGCGGGGTGTTCAAAACGAAGGACTTGGCGGACGAGCTCTGAGCACTCGTCCAAAACGGCTTTAGGATGCATAGCCCCGATTGTCCCACGCGCCCATTTCGGCGTGCCGCCCCCGCCCCCGCCCCCGCCCGCGTCCATGTCCATGTCCGATTCCGACCTTCCTCCCCTGATCGAAACCCCACCCGGCTTCTACCGCCATTACAAGGGCGGCCGCTACGAGGTGATCGGCACGGTGCGCCACAGCGAGACGCTCGAGCCGATGACGCTGTACAGGGCGCTCTACGGCGCCATGGGCCTGTGGGTGCGCCCGGCGGGCATGTTCAACGAGACGGTGGCCATCGAAGGCGTGCTTCGGCGGCGATTCGAGCCCGAAGCCTGAACAACCTGCGCCCCTGCGGCGTCGAAGGGCCATCCCCCGGCAGGCGTCCACCTTCAGGCAAAAAGTGGTCCACCGCGTTCATTGGGGCGCGGACTCGACAACCGTCATGGCGCCAAGCAGTTCCGCCACGACCTTGGGGTACAGCAGGTGCTCCTGGCACAGCACCCGGCCCGCCAGTCGCTCCGCGGTGTCGCCCCGCAGCACTGGCACCACGGCCTGCCCCAGGATGGGACCGTGGTCGAGTTCCGTTGTGACGCGGTGCACGGTGGCACCCGCCACGCGGCAGCCCGCCTCCAACGCACGTTCATGCGTCCGTAAACCGGCGAACGCGGGCAGCAGCGAGGGATGGATGTTGATCAGCCGCCCTTCGTAGTGCCGCACGAAGCCGGGCGTCAGGATGCGCATGAACCCGGCCAGCAGCACCAGCGCGGGCGCATGGCGGTCGATCACCTCGGCGAGCGCGGCATCGAAGGCGGCGCGCGGGTCGGCTTGCGCGGCAAAGGCCTTGTGCTCGACCACCGCGGTGGCCAGCCCCAATCTGCCGGCCTCCGCCAACCCGCCGGCGCCGGCGCGGCTCGCCACCACGGCTGCCACGCGAGCGCCGTAGCGGCCTTGCCAATCTTCCCGCCGCGCGGCCTGCGCCAGCGCCACCATGTTGGAACCGCCGCCTGAGATCAAAATAACGATGTTTTTCATACCTGCCGGAATTATCCCTGTGACCACTGCCCTCAAAACCCTGACCGCCATCGAAGCCCGCGTGCTTGCCACCCTCATGGAAAAGGCCCGCACCGTACCGGACAGCTATCCGATGTCGCTCAACGCGCTGGTC
>JAQGNA010000248.1 GCA_028292075.1 Rhodoferax sp.
CGTCAAGAACCTGCACGATGCCGCACTGGCGCAGATCATCGAGCAGACCGGCGCTCAGGATGGCGACCTGATCTTCTTCGGCGCCGACAAGGCCAAGATCGTCAACGACGCCATCGGCGCGCTGCGCATCAAGATCGGCCATAGCGAATTCGGCAAGAAGAACGGCCTGTTCGAAAAGGCATGGCGTCCGCTGTGGGTCACCGATTTCCCGATGTTCGAATTCGACGAAGAAGCGCAGCGTTACACCGCCACGCACCACCCCTTCACCGCTCCCAAGGACGGCCATGAGGACTGGATGGTCACCGCGCCCGAGAAGTGCATTTCCAAGGGCTACGACATGGTGCTCAACGGCTGGGAAATGGGTGGCGGCTCGGTCCGTATTCACCGCGCAGACGTGCAGCAGAAGGTGTTCGACGCCCTGAAGATCACGCCCGAGGAAGCCCAGGACAAGTTTGGCTTCCTGCTCGACGCGCTGCAGTACGGCGCGCCGCCGCACGGTGGCCTGGCCTTCGGCCTGGACCGCATCGTCACGCTGATGACCGGCGCCGAATCGATCCGTGACGTGATCGCCTTCCCCAAGACCCAGCGCGCACAGGACCTGCTCACCCAGGCTCCGTCAACAGTCGATGAAAAGCAGCTCCGCGAACTGCACATTCGCCTTCGCAACCCGGCCGCCTGAGCATCACGCTCGACCCGGTATCGCCATGAAAAAAGGGCCGTGACGCAAGTCACGGCCCTTTTTGTTTCGGTCGAAGCGACCGCTGATCAGCCCAGCTCGCCCATTTGGCTCTGCAGGTAGTTCTGGATGCCGACCTTCGAAACCAGTTCGATCTGCGTTTCCAGAAAGTCGATGTGCTCTTCCGTGTCATCGAGAATGCCCTGCAACAGATCGCGCGAAACATAGTCGCGCACCAGCTCGCAATGCGCGATACCGTCCTTGATCGTGGCCTGCGCGCCGTATTCGGCCTTCAGGTCGCAGGCCAGGCATTCGGGCACGTCCTCGCCCACCAGGATCTTCGCCAGGTCTTGCAGGTTCGGCAGGCCGTCGAGCATGAAGATGCGGTCCATCAGCTTGTCGGCATGCTTCATTTCGCCAATCGACTCCTCGTATTCCTTCTTGGCCAGCTTGTCCAAGCCCCAATGCTTGTACATCCGGTAGTGCAGGAAATACTGGTTGATCGCGGTCAGCTCGTTCTTGAGCTGCGCCTGCAGATGCTCGATGACTTTAAGGTCGCCCTTCATGATGGAGTCCTCCGTATGGATTTGTTTTTGATGCGTTATTGCTGGCCCTATTGTCTTTGACGCGGGGCGTCAAATCAAAGACCAATGAACAAGACCCCGTGTTTCCACGCTGACAGCTACAGGCGGGATAGGCGTTCTTTTTGGCGCACCCAAAACGATGGCCCGGCCGCGTCATACAGGCGATGACACGGCCGGGCCGTTCCAATTTGCGGCCAGCACCGCGGCTGGTTTACGCGGTAGCTTCGGCGACCGCCTTCACCGCTTCGATCGGTGCTTCGGCCGGTGCGGAAGTGCGGATCAGGTGCTCGAACGCGCCCAGTGCCGCCTTGGCGCCATCTCCAGCGGCGATGATGATCTGCTTGAACGGCACCGTGGTGGCGTCACCCGCCGCGAACACGCCAGGCACCGAAGTCTGGCCGCGGGCGTCCACCACGATCTCGCCATGCTTCGACAGCTCGACCGTGCCCTTGAGCCAGTCTGTGTTGGGCACCAGCCCGATCTGGATGAACACACCTTCCAGCGGCACCGTGTGCAGCTCGGCCGTGGCGCGGTCCTTGTAGACCAGGCCGTTGACCTTCTGCTGGTCGCCGGTGATCTCGGTGGTCTGCGCGTTCTTGTACACCGTCACGTTCGGCAGGCTGTTCAGCTTGCGCTGCAGCACCGCGTCGGCGCGGAGTTGCGTGTCGAACTCGACCAGCGTCACGTGGCCCACGATGCCGGCCAGGTCGATGGCCGCTTCCACGCCGGAATTGCCGCCGCCGATCACCGCCACCCGCTTGCCCTTGAACAGCGGACCATCGCAATGCGGGCAATACGCCACGCCCTTGTTCTTGTACTCGAACTCGCCGGGCACGTTGATGTTGCGCCAGCGCGCACCCGTGGAAATGATCACCGTCCGGCTCTTCAGCGAGGCGCCACTTTCCAGCTTGATCTCGATCAGCTCGCCCGGCACCAGCGCCGCAGCGCGCTGCAGGTTCATGATGTCCACGTCGTAGTGGCGCACGTGTTCCTCGAGCGCATGCGCGAACTTCGGCCCCTCGGTTTCTTTCACCGAGATGAAGTTCTCGATGCCCATCGTGTCGAGCACCTGGCCGCCGAACCGCTCCGAGGCCACGCCGGTGCGAAGTCCCTTGCGAGCGGCGTACAGAGCCGCGGCAGCGCCGGCAGGGCCGCCGCCGACGATCAGCACATCGAACGGCGCCTTGGCGGCGATCTTCTTGGCTTCGCGTTCGACGCCACTGGTGTCGATCTTGGCCAAGATTTCTTCAAGGCTCATGCGGCCCTGGCCAAATTCGGTTCCGTTCAGGAACACGGTCGGCACGGCCATGATCTGGCGTTCCTTGACCTCGTCCTGAAAGGTGCCGCCTTCGATCATGGTGGCGCGGATGCGCGGGTTCTGCACCGCCATCAGATTCAGCGCCTGCACGACGTCAGGGCAGTTGTGGCAGGTCAGCGAGACGTAGATCTCGAAGTCGAAATCACCGTCGATCGCGCGGATCTGGTCGAGCACTTCCTGCTCGACCTTGGGTGGGTAGCCGCCGATC
>JAQGNA010000253.1 GCA_028292075.1 Rhodoferax sp.
GGCGCATCGCTCGCGCCTTCATCTCAGGCTCGAACACGCTGAAGCGGGCGCCGCCCTGGCACTTCGCTTCGCGCATGGCGGTATTGGCGTCCTGCAGCACGGCCTCGGCATCGTGGGCCGCCTGTGACCGCAGCACGACGCCGACGCTCACGGCGACATGCACCTGCTGCGCGGCCACGCCATACGGCTTGGCGAGCGAATCCACCAGGCGTTGCGCGACATTGTGGGCGTCGTCGGCGCGCCGCAATCCTTCCAGGACCACGACGAATTCGTCCCCGCCCAGTCGCGCCGCGGTATTGGTGAATGCGTTGGCTGTCCGCCCTACCGAATCGCTGCTGCGCACCGCGCTGTTGAGGCGGCCGGCCATCAGGCGAAGCACGTCATCACCCGCTGACGAGCCGAGCGACGCGTTCACATGGCCAAAGCGATCCACGTTGATGAAGATCACCGCAAACTCATAGCTGGCCTGCGCCTGCGCCGCGGCCAACGCATGCCCGATCCGCTCCAGCACCACCGTTCGGTTGGGCATCGACGTGAGCGCGTCCGTGCGATTGACGTCGTGCAGCTGGCTTGCCAGCCGTTGCTCTTCGTTGAAGACCGCCTTCGAGACATCGCTCACACTGGCGATCAGTGCGTCCCCGGCAAGCTTCAGCAAACGGATGTCGAGGATGAGGGGCTGCTGGGGGCCCTCACGCCCTTTGTCGACCGTGATCCGGAGCGAGTCAAAAATCACGCCACTGCCACCTTCGAAGGCATGCACCTTCTTCTGGAGATCGGGTGCGGCTGCACGCAGGACATCGAAGAGATTGGCCATGTCTCCATCGGGAGACACCGGCATCAGCTGCTGCGCTGCCATCGGGTTGATCATGATGATCTCGCCATCGAGCTTGGTCCGCAGCAGCCCGATGGGCACCTGGTAAAGGAACTGCAGCAGCGCCTCGTCTTCCTCATCCGTCATCATGCTTCACCACTCCCGGCCAAGGCGGCCCGGTCTTCGGTGCGCCACACCGCCACACGGTTGCGGCCATCGGCCTTGGCTTGGTACATTGCCTCGTCTGCACGTTTGATCAGGTCTTCGAGCCCCGCGACCTCGTGCGCCATCATGGCGACCCCGGCGCTGACCGTGTAGTGAATCTGCCGGCCGTCCACATCGACAGCCTGCCGTGCGATGTGCTGGCAGAGGCGCTCGGCCACCGAGTGCGCGCCTTCCAGGGTGGTGGCCGGCAGAAGCACCACGAACTCCTCGCCGCCCATGCGAGCGATCAGATCCTGACTGCGAAATGAGGTGCCCAGGGCAGCCGCCAGGTGGCGCAACACCGCGTCTCCGGCTGCATGGCCGTGGCTGTCGTTGACTTGCTTGAAATGATCGGCGTCGATCATCACCATGGCCAGAGGCCGAGGGCTGCGCGCCCAGCGTTGCAGTTCAAGTTCGGCGGCATCGAAGAACGCACGGCGATTCAAAACACCTGTCAGGTGGTCGCACGAAACCGCCCGCCGCATCTCTTCATGCGCTTCGCGTTTGTCGGAGATGTCGCGCAGGATCAGGCTGTAGGCGCGATCTTCGGCCTGCGTCTCGCCGGGCTTGTGCAGGGGCGCAATGAGACAGCTGCCCCAGTAGCGCGACCCATCGGCGCGCAGGCGCCAGCCCTCGTCCAGGCTCCAGCCGCTCGCATCGGCCTCTTGCAGGCGGTCGAGCAGGCGGCCGGCGGGCACCGCATCGCCGGGGTAGAAGCTCGCGAGGGACTGACCTACCAGGGCGGCGCCGCCGAAGCCCGTCATGCGCTCGACGCCCGGGTTCCAGTCGCGCACCCTCCCTTGTTCGTCCAGAGACAGCAGGGCGTAGTCGGAGATCCCGGTGACGATGCTGCTGATCCAGGCCTGGCTTTGGCGAAGTTCGCGGTCGCGCTTCACGGACTGCGTGACATCGCTGAGAAGGCACATCAGCCGCTGGCCGTCGAGCTTGAGCAGGCTGATCGACAGAATGCGTGGCTCCTGCGTGCCCGACTGCCTGCTGCTGAGCTGAATCAGCTGCGACTCGCAGACCATGCCGTGCGGCGCCTCGAACTGCCTGACGCGGTGTTGCAGGTCGGGCATTGCGTCACCCAGGACGTCGAACAGATTCGACAGCCCGCCATCGGGCGACAGCGGCATCAGCAATAGCGCGCACAAGGGATTGATCATCAGGATCTCACCGCTGTGCAGCGTCTGGACCAAGCCGACCGGCGCCATGTAGAGGAACTGCAGCAGCGCCTCGTGCTCTGCCTCGAGACTGCCGTTCATGCGCGTCGCACCAACACGTACCGGGTCGTGCAACCAGGTGCGGAAAGAAGCCGAAGCTGGACCTTGACGGGGCGCATGC
This sequence comes from Rhodoferax sp., assembly GCA_028292075.1. The sequence continues at coordinate 2,360 of JAQGNA010000253.1, forward strand.
GCAAGGTCAATACGTAGTCCATGATGGCGTCCAGCGCTTCTTGCTGGACGGCCGAATCGACGAAGCGTTGCGCCACCATGAAGTTGTTCATGCACGGCGCGACGACGGTAAAGAGCGGATGGCCCAGCACCCGTTCGGGCGACAGGCCCGCTGCCTTGGACTCGAAGGCGTTGTAACGCGTGACAACACCCTCCACATCGAATCCGATCACCCCAAAATCGAGTGCATCGAGGTCTGGCGCCTCTGCCTCGGTCAGGTAGTCCAACAGGACCGGGCTGGAGAATGATGAACGATCGACTGTGGTCATGGGGTCCGTGGCTGCAATTAGGGGGTTTTTCGGCACTTGGCTAGCGAATAATTCCGAGCATAACCAATCAGTCGTTGTTTTGAGCCATGCCGTCTGCCCCGGAATCCATGGCCGTGAAATGATGCACGTTATGCCCCTTGCAGGCTCGGAATCAAGACGCTGCAGCGATCGACTCACCAGGTGATGACTGAGAAGAGGAACGCTGGCCGAAGTGATCGTGAGGCTCGCAAAAGGCAGTCGAACGAACGGTCATCCCCGGAGGCATTTCACATTAGACGGCAGACAGCCCTTCGAGCCGCAGCTGTTCCATTGGCAGGGGTACAGAAAAGTAATACCCCTGCGCATTGCCGGCGCCCATTTCACGCAACAAGGCCAGTGTTGCGGCGTCTTCCACCCCTTCGGCAACAACGCTCAGGTCGAGCGATTCGGCCATGCGCACAATGGCCCGGACGATGGCACGGCTACGCTGGTTGGTGGCCAGCTCCAAGATGAAAGACTTGTCGATCTTCAGACCGGTGAAGTGGTACTGGTGCACGTAACTGAGAGACGAAAAGCCTGCGCCAAAATCATCGAGCACCACCGACATGCCGTTGTCTGCCAGATGCTTCATGGTCTTGCGCGCCAACTCCGGTTGGGCCACCAGAGCGCCTTCCGTGAGCTCCAGGCAGATG
>JAQGNA010000266.1 GCA_028292075.1 Rhodoferax sp.
GTCTGGACCGGCTTCGCTCCTTGCCCGGATCTTCCAATGATTTCAAAACCAGTCCAAACAGGTCAACAGCCTTGTCGCACTTCAAGAGGTGGTTGTTGTCTTGGTGATGCCTCCTCGCTTTGTCGTAATGAAGGGCGACATTGAGCAGCTAATGGACGGACAAAATTACCGGAAACTCGGCGATGTAATTTTCCCCTGCAACGTCAAAACGAAGTCATAGGCCAGCAGGCCCAACCATCTTGGTGCCCACCTTCTGCGGAAAGCCGAAGGAATTGTCAATGGCCACCACCGTGACCGATTCCGGCACCGCCATGAAGCGCAGGGTGCCGCCTCGCACTGGCTGCTGCGCGTGGCAGGACAGGCCGGTCAGCGCCATGCCGAGCAGGGCCGCCAGGAGTGCCACGTGTTGCCACGGTCGGGCTTGCATGTTCGGCCGCCTCATTCGACGAGGCTCGCCACGCCACGCGCTTGCCACAGCGCGCCGGCGTACAGCTCTGGCCCGTAGTCGGCGGCCACCTCGCCATCGATGCGGCGCTGGTGCTGCGGCAAATCGGCTAACGCCAGGTCGCGGCTGATCTGCGCCACGGCTGCGGGAATGTCGCGGCGCATGCTTGGCACGTCGCCCAGCGGCACACCCGCGCTGGCGAAACCCGCCGGGTTCTGCACGTGGATGCCGGCCAGCCATGGCGCGCCGCCGGGGTGCTTCTCCAGGTATTGCAAGCCGGCGCCCAGATAGGGCGAGGCGCCGAGTTCATCGTCGCGCGCATCCGCCGGCGGCTGGTAGCGGTCGGCCCAGCGCAGGATGTGGGGCGCGATGTCGGCCAGCTCCGAACGGGCCGCCGGGTCGATGCGGTAGCCGGTGCCGGCGATGGCGAAATCGAAGCGGAATTCTTCCTGCCCGGCCTGAGCGACGATGCCGTCGGCCAGCACCGTCGCCGATCGCCAAGGCGTGGCCAGATGCAGATGAAAGTTCGAAAACTTCAGCACCCGTTCCACGGAATCGGCGGGTGGCGTCGAGCCTGCGCGGCGGTAACGGATGGCCTGGCGCCAGCGCAGCGCGTCGGGCAGCGCGTGGTAGTTGTCGTAGATGCCGGGATAGGCCCGGCTGCGCGATACCGGCGTGGCCGCGATGTGGTCGCGCCGGGCAAACAGGTGCACCGCGGCCGCGCCCGCTTCCAGCGCGGATGCGGCGGCGTCGAAGGCCGAGGCGGCCGCGCCCAGCACCGCCACGGTCTTGCCCCGCAGCGCGGTGAAATCGATGGCATCGGCGGTGTGGGCGGCACGCCCGGCTTGCATTGCGGCCTCCAGCACGCCCGGCACAAAAGGCGCCCCGTTGCCCGCCATGCCGTTGGCCAGGATGATCTTGCGCGCCGTCTCCACCGCGGGCCGTCCCGCGATGTCGAGGTGCAGCCTGAAATAGGCGATGGGCCCGCGGGTCACCGGCTCGATGCGCACCAGCCGCGTGCCGTAACGCACCTCCACGCCCACGAAGCCGCGAAACCAGTCCAGGTAGTCGGCCCAGGCCGTGCGCGGAATGCGGTCGATGGCGGCATAGGCCTCGCGGCCGTGGCGGGCTTCGAACCAGGCCTGAAAGCCCAGTGTGGGCAGACCAAGCTCGGGGCCGACGAGGTTCTTGGGCGTGCGCAGCTTGTGCATGCGGGCACGGCTGCGCCACACGCCGGCGTCTGCGCTGTTGGCGGCGGCGTCCAGCACGGACACCCGGCCGATGCCGGCGCGGCGCAGCGCGAAGGCATAGGCCGTGCCGCTCTGGCCGCCGCCGATGATGGCCACGTTGTGGTCGATGCCGGCATGCTCGGGTACCCAGTTGTCGGGCGCGGGGCCGAGCAGCCGCAGGGTCTCCGCGGCCAGGTGGTCGGGGTTGGATACAGGGGAAATGGCGCGGTTGGTCATGGCGTGTGCTGGAAGGCTCATGCGGTGGCGGGAATGGTTGGTGACGGCGCAGGCACGGCAGCGACAACGGCCGGCCCGACCTGTGCCGGATCTTCTGCATCTGCGGGATGCGCCGGGCGCTGCAAGCCCAGGTGGTCGCGCAGCGTGCGGCCTGCGTATTCGCTGCGAAACAAACCCCGCCGGCGCAACTCGGGCAGCACCAGGGCGATGAAATCGTTCAAGCCGCCCGGCAGGACCGGGGCCATGATGTTGTAGCCATCCGCCCCATGGGCGCGCCAGCGTTCCTCCAGCTGGTCGGCGATCTGGCTGGGCGTGCCCACCAGCTGCCAGTGGCCACGCGCACCGGCCACGCGTTGGTACAGCTGGCGGATGCTGAGGTTCTCGCGCCGGGCCAGGTCGATCATCAGCTGTTGACGGCTCTTGCTGGCGTTGGTTTCCGGCAGCGGCGGGATCGGCCCGTCCAGCGGATAGGGCGAAAGATCGAAGCCGCCGGTCAGGGCCGACACCAGGGCCAGCCCCACCACCGGGTCGATCAGCGACTGCAGCTGCTCGAACTTTGCGCGGGCTTCGGCCTCGCTCCGGCCCACCACCGGGAACACGCCCGGCATGACCTTGAGCGTGTCGTGGCCACGGCCGTATTTGGCGAGCCGCCCCTTCAAGTCGGCATAGAAGGCGACGGCGTCTTCCAGGGTCTGCTGCGCGGTGAACACCACCTCGGCCGTGCGCGCGGCGAGTTCCATGCCGGCGTCCGACGAGCCGGCCTGCACCACCACCGGATGGCCTTGCGGCGAACGCGGCACATTGAGCGGGCCGCGCACCGAGAAATGCGCGCCCTTGTGGTTGGCCACATGGCGCTTGGCCGGATCGTAAAAACGCCCGCTCGCCTTGTCGCGGGTGAAGGCGTCGTCTTCCCAGCTGTCCCAGAGCGCCGCCACCACGTCCGCGAATTCGGCGGCGCGGCCGTAGCGGTCGGCATGGGCCAGGTGGTGGTCGCGGTTGAAGTTGCGCGCCTCGTGTTCGCTCGAGGATGTGACCAGGTTCCAGCCGGCCCGGCCATTCGACAGGTGATCGAGCGAGGCGAACTTGCGGGCCACGTGGTAGGGCTCGTTGAAGCTGGTGGAAGCGGTGGCGACCAGGCCGATGCGCTCGGTGACCGACGACAGCGCCGACAGCAGCGTGATGGGTTCGAACTGGGCCTGGTAGCTGTGCGCCGTGCGGCTCAGGAATTCGGTGTCCTCGCCGCGGGTGCCCGCGCCGTCGGCCAGGAAGACCAGGTCGAACTTGGCGGCCTCCGCGGCTTGTGCCAGGGCGGCGTAGTGCTTGAAGTTCACACCTGCGTCGGCCGGCGTGTCCGGGTGGCGCCAGGCCGCGATGTGGTGGCCTGCGGGATAGAGGAAAGCGCCGAGGCTGAGGAATCCGCTGCGTTCTGTGTTGAAGCTCATGGGAGTGGTGAAGAGACGAAGAGGTGAAGGGATGAAAAGTGAATCAGGCGGCCTGGCGCAGGGCGATGGCCTCGCCGCGGCCGGGCGGGAGGGCCAGCCCCAGGTGCTCGCGCAGGGTCGTGCCCTCGTATTCGCTGCGAAAAAGGCCTCGGCGGCGCAGGATGGGCAGCACGCCGTCGACAAAATTTTGCAGGCCTGCCGGGCAGGGCATCGGGCATGAGGTTGAAGCCATCGGCCGCTCCGCCTTTGAACCACAGCGCGGTGTCATCGGCGATCTGCTCCGGCGTGCCGACCACCACGCGGTGGCCGCCGCCGCCGGCCAGTTCGCGGATGGTTTCGCGGGCGGTGTAGCCGTGGCGCCGGGCCAGGGCCAGCGTGGCGTTGAAAAAGGTGTGGTTGCCGTTGCCGTTGCCGGGCGGCGCCAAATTTGCTGGCAGGCGCTCGTCCAGCTTCAGCCGGTCGGGCGCGACGCCCAGGATGCCGGCCAGCCGGGTCAGGCTGTAGTCCCACGGGATCAGGTCGACCAACTCGTCGCGGCGGCGGCGCGCTTCGGTTTCTGTGCCGCCGATGATGGTGGTCAAGCCGGCCAGCCCTGTGACTGCCTCCGTCCCGCGACCCAGCGCTTCGGCCCGCGCCTTGAGCCCGCGGCCATAGGCAAGCGACTCCTCGAACGACTGCGATGCCGAGAACACCGCCTCGGCATGGCGCGCGGCCAGCTCGCGCCCATCGGCCGAGCCCACCGCCTGCACCACCACCGGATGGCCTTGCACGCTGCGCGGCAGCGTGGCTGGCCCGGCCACCGAGAAGTGCGGGCTGCGGTGGTTGATGGCATGCACCCGTGCCGGGTCGATGAAGTGCCCGCTGGCCTTGTCGCCGATGTAGGCGCCGTCTTCCCAGCTGTTCCACAAGGCCTTGACGACGCATGTGAACTCGTCGGCACGGGCATACCGCTCTGCGCGGTCGGGCAGGGCATCGCGGCCGAAGTTGCGGGCCGATGGCAGATCGGCCGTGGTGACCACGTTCCAACCGGCCCGCCCGCCACTCACGTGGTCGAGCGTCGCAAAACGCCGGGCGATGTTGAAGGGTTCGTTGTAGATGGTTGAGGCAGTGCCGATCAGGCCGATGTGGCTGGTGGCCGCGGCCACCATGGCCAAGAGCACGGTGGGTTCGAGCGCGGTGATCGGCCAGAAATGGATCTGGTCGACGATGGCCGCGTTGTCGGCCCGGAACACCGCATCGAGCTTGCCGGTCTCGGCGATGCGCGCCGCGCGGATGTAGTGCTGCACATCGATGAAGGCGCCCGGATCGGCTTCGGGCGGGCGCCATGCCGAAGGCACGAAGCCGGAATGCAGGATGTTGACGTTGAGGTGCAGTTGGCGCCGCGCCGTGTTGGTCTTGGGAGGGCTCATTGGAAGGTGCCCGGTGCGGGATGGCCTTCGCCCAGGAACCAGCGGCCGACGTTGCGCGACTTGTATTCGGCCGGGTTGAGCAAGGTGGCCAGTCAGCCAGGCGGTTTGTTGCGCCGTGCTGCCACGGGCCAGCAGGGCGTGGATCGGCAGATGGTGGTGGCCGAACAAATGGGCCAGCGAGCCGCCGGTGTGGGCGAATTCGCGCACCACCCGCAACACCGTTGCCCAGGAGGCGCCGCCGCCGTAGGCCACGGGAATGCGGGCCGACAACAGACCGCTTTGCCGAAGCAGCGCGATCTGTTCGACCGGCCGGCCGCCGGCCTGGTCGCGGGCCACCGCGTCACGGTGGAAGATCTTGCGCAGCGCGCTGGCCGTGGCCGGCAGGGCGGCGGCGCCAGGGGTGGTTAAAAGAGTCATGTTCCTTGGCGCTACGCCGCGAAAGACGGCGGTGGCTGCTGCACTCTAGGTGGCGCCGCCGGGCGCGAGAACGAAGATTTGTGTGCTTGCAAAGTCGTGAAACGGGTTTGGCCTGGCAGGGCGGGCGCGCTGCCTACGCCCGCTTACTGCTTGCCTTTCCAGGGCACGAGCCACGCTTCCACGGCGCGCATGCCGAAGGAGAATGCAAAGGCGCACAGCGCGATCACAAAGATGCCGACGAAGACCGCGTCGGTGGCCAGGAAGTGCGAGGCCGACATCACCATGTAGCCGATGCCACGGGTGGCGGCGATGAGCTCGGCCGCCACCAGTGTGCTCCAGCCGACGCCGAGCGCGATGCGGATGCCGGTCAGTATCTCGGGTAGGGCCGAGGGCAGCACGATGTCCGCGAACAACTGCCAACGCGTGGCGCCAAGCGACAGCGCCGCGTTGACACGTTCCTGCGGCAGCGAGCGCACGCCGGCCTGTGCCGACAGCACCACCGGCGCGAACATCGCCAGTGTCAGCAGGGCGATCTTGGAGGTCTCGCCGATGCCGAGCCAGATGATCATCAGCGGAAGATAAGCCAGCGGCGGCAGCGGCCAGTAGAACTCGATCGGCACCGAGAACACTCCCTTGGCCCAGCGGCTCAGTCCCATCAGGAGGCCGATGGGAATGCCGAACGCGACGGCGATCACGGCCGCGGACAAGATGCGCCCCAGGCTGGCCGATACATGCTCCCACAGGGTGGCATTGGCATATCCCTCGCGGAAGATCTCGATGCCCAGCGACAGCACTTCGGCCGGTGTGGGCAGGAACAGCTTCTGCACCAGGCCGGCCCGGGTGGCCAGCCACCACAGCAGCAACAGGCCCGCCCCGGTGGCCACGCTGATGGTGGTGGTGGGCCGCTCACCGATGCCGAAGCTGCGCATCCTGACGATGCGCGGCGCCGGCTCGCTGGCGATCTCGTGGCCGCTGCTGTTGCTGGCGCTGCCAGATTCCAACGAGCGCCGGGGCGCGGCCGACGCAATGGACAACTCGCTCATGTGGTGGCCTCGAATTTCTGTTCACGGTGTTGTGGTGGAGGCTGTTCGTTCTGGTGCACGATGGCGCGGATCTCTTCGCGCAACTCGGCGAAACGCGGTGCGGTCTTGATGGCGCGGGCATCGCCATCGCGGGCGAAGCGGTGCACGAAATCCAGCTCGAAACGCGCCACGATCCGCCCGGGGCGCGGCGACATGACGATGACTTGTGTGCCCAGGAACAAGGCTTCCTCGATCGAGTGGGTGATGAAGAAAACCTGTTTGCCGGTGCGGTGCCAGACCGAGACCAGCAGCTCCTGCATCTGCTCGCGGGTCATGCTGTCGAGCGCGCCGAACGGCTCGTCCATCAAGAGAATGTCGGGGTCGGGCGCCAGCGCGCGGGCCAGGCCGACCCGCTGGCGCATGCCGCCCGACAGCTCATAGGGGGCGGCATCGGCGAAGTCCTCCAGGCCCACCAGCTGCAGCAGTTCATGAGCGCGGTCGCGCTGCTCGGCGCGCGAGGCGCCGGCGAATTTCAGGCCCAGCGCCACGTTTTCCGCCACGGTCTTCCAGGGCAGCAGGCTGTCTTTCTGGAACACCACACCGCGGTCGGCGCCGGGCTTCTCGATGGGCCGGCCATTCAGCGTGATGCTGCCTTCGGACAAAGGCAGAAACCCCGCCATCGCATTCAGAAGCGTGGATTTGCCGCAGCCCGAGGTGCCTAGCGCCACCACGAAGCCGCGGTCGGAGATGTCCAGAGAGACGCGGTCCAGCGCCTGCACCGGTCGGCCGTCGCGCGCGGCAAAGTAGACGCTGGCGTTCTTGACGCTGAGCATGCGGCGCCCGCTTATTTCTTCAGCGTGGAGGCGCCGACAGCGGCCACCACCTTCGCGCCGCCGCTTGCCACAGCGCTCGGTGTGACGAAGGCCGCATAACTGGGCGCCACCTCGGAGATCTTCTTTTGCTCCTTCAAAAAGGCCGCCGTCTGTTTCAGGATGCGGGCCACGCCGGAATTTTCGCCCCCGCCCAGCCAGGCGTCGGAGGCCTGGACGTCCTGCGGCACCAGGTTCAGGTTCTTCAGCGCGGCGGCGAAGTCGGCCGGCGTGCCGCCCAGCAGCTTGGCCAGCGCCTTGGCGTTGTCGCTGTCCGGTCCCCAGGCGGCCTTGTCCTTGGCGAACGAGGTGGAATATTTGTCGATCACGCCGGCATACGATCTGAGGAACTCGGCGTTGTCCTTGGCAAAGGCCCCGGTGGCCACCCAGGCGCTGAAGGTGGGCGCGCCTTTTTCGGCCACTTCCCTGGAGGTGATGAGCACCTTGCCGTTCTTCTTCAACTCGGTCAGCGCCGGATCCCAGACGAAGCCGCCGTCGATGTCGCCGCGGTTGTAGGCGGCCACGATCTCGGGCTGCGGTATGGCGAACACCTGCACGTCTTTTTCGCTCAGGCCCTGTTGCTTCAGCAGGGCCAGCAACTGGTAGTGGTCGGTCGAGACCGGCGCGGCGGCGAGCTTCTTGCCCTTCAGGTCTTTCACGCTGTTGATGCCCGAGCCATTGCGCACCACCAGGGCTTCATCGGTGCCCGAGATCGACGCCAGCTGGAAGGCCTTCACATCGAGGCCGCGCGAGGTGGCCGCAGCGAATGGGCTCGAGCCCACATAGCCGACCTGCACGTCGCCGGAGGCGATCGCGGCCAGCACATCCGCGCCAGAATTGAACCTGCGGAAATCGATCTGGTAGCCGGTGGTCTTGGCGAAATCACCGTTGGCGATGGCCACCGAAGAGGGCAGGGCGTCGGTCTGGTAGCCGATGACGACCTTCTTGTCTGCGGCGATGCCGATGCCGGTCTGGGCCAGCAAGGCCAGGGCGAGCGCGGCGCTCAGGATGGGTTTCATGAACTTCATTGGTGACTCCTGCGATGTGTATGGAACACGGCCACATGGCCGGGTTTGTCGATCAGCTTAGCGGTGCACATCGGCCGCGTCTTCGAATGAAAATCAACTTGCTAATGCCGATAACGTGCTTCGCAAAACGGGCCGCTGGCCTACGCTTGCGGCTTTCTCATCGCCCGGCATTCCATGACCATCGCCATCCATTCCTTGGGCCCTGCCATTGGTGCGGTGGTCAACGGCATTGACCTCACCCGCACCATCGATGACAACGCGCGTGACACGTTGCTGACCGCCTTGCTGCGGCACCATGTGCTGTTTTTCGAGAACCAGCCGGTGACACCGGTGCAACAGCGCGATCTGGCCCGCGCCTTCGGCGAATTGCACATCCACCCGCTCTATCCGCAGCACCCCGAGGCACGCGAAATCATCGTGCTCGACACCGATGCCCGCAATCCGCCGGACAACGACAACTGGCACACGGATGTGACCTTCATCGAGCGTCCGCCGATGGGCGCGCTGCTGTCGGCACAGCGCCTGCCGCCATGCGGTGGCGACACCTTGTGGGCCAGCGGCATCGCAGCCTATGAGGCGCTGTCGGACCCGATGCGCGGCATGCTCGATCTATTGCGCGCCGAGCACAGCTTCGTGCAGTCTTTCCCGGCCTGGCGCTATGCCCGCACGCCAGAGGAGCGCAAGCAGTGGGAGGCCGCGGTGGCGAAGAATCCCGAGGTGGCGCATCCCGTGGTGCGCACCCATCCGGCAAGCGGCAGGCGTGGCCTGTTTGTCAACGAGGGCTTCACCAGCCGCATCCTCGAGCTGTCGAAAAAGGAAAGCGACGCCATCCTCGGCTTTCTGTTCGCGCATGTGAGCAAGCCGGAATTCACCGTGCGCTGGCGCTGGAAGATGGGCGATCTGGCCTTCTGGGACAACCGCCTGACCCAGCACTACGCCACGGCCGACTACTTGCCGCACCGCCGCGTGATGCACCGGGCCACCATCCTCGGCGATGTGCCGTATTGA
>JAQGNA010000127.1 GCA_028292075.1 Rhodoferax sp.
GCTTTCTTTTCTTTAGGTTTCTTGTGCGCAAAAGAAATGTAACTCGCCCGCCGGGGCGACTCCCGGCCGACAGCCTCATTCCACCCCCACCCTCCAGGTAAATAACGAAATGGCAGAACCCATCACCTGGCTCCCCGACGGCACCCCCTACAGCCCCCGCTTCCAAGACCGCTACCGCAGCGAACTAGGCGGCCTGAGCCAGGCCCGCGAAGTCTTCCTCCAGGGCTGCGGCCTCCCCGAAGCATGGGCCGGCCAACCCCAATGGCGCATCCTCGAGACCGGCTTCGGCCTCGGCCTCAACTTCCTGGTCACCTGGGACGCCTGGCGCCGCGACCCCGCCCACCCTCGCCTGCTGCACTTCGTCTCGATCGAAGCCTGGCCGGCCAGCGCCGACGATCTGCTCCGTAGTTTTGCCGCCCATCCGGAACTGCTGCCCCTGGCCGAGCAACTGCACGCGCGCTGGTGGGGCCTGCTGCCGGGCTGGCACCGGCTGGTGTTCGAGGACGGCCAGGTGGTGCTCACGCTGTGCATCGGGGAAGCCCAGGCGATGCTGCGCGAGATGAACTTCGAGGCCGATGCGGTCTACCTCGACGGGTTCAGCCCGGACGTGAATCCCGACATCTGGTCGCCGCACACCATGAAGGCGGTCGCCCGCTGCTGCCGGCGCGGCGCGCGCGTCGCGAGCTGGACGGTGGCGCGCGGAGTGCGCGACGGGTTGGCGCAGGCCGGGTTCACCGTGCGCAAGACCGAAGGCGTACCGCCCAAGCGCCACAACCTGCAGGGCGTGTACGACCCGCACTGGGAACCCCGCCAGCCGGCCGGCGTGCCGATGGTCGCCATGGCGCCGTCACGCTGCATGGTGATCGGTGCCGGAATCGCCGGTGCCTCAGTGGCCCACGGCCTGGCCCGGCGCGGCTGGCAGGTGACGGTGCTCGACGCGGCGAACACTCCCGCGGCCGGCGCGTCGGGCCTGCCCGCTGGACTGGTCGCGCCGCATGTGTCGGCCGGTGACAGCGTGCTGTCGCAACTGTCACGGGCCGGCGTGCGGGCGACGCTTCAGCTGGCGGCGCCGCTGCTGCGGGCCGGCATCGACTGGGCGCCGGACGGCGTGCTGCAACGCCACCTCGAAGGCGCACCCGCATTGCCCACCGACGCCACGACGGCCGGGCGCGAATGGAGCACCCCGGCGTCACCCGAGCAGCTGGCCGCTGCCGGTGCGCCGGCGGAGAGCGCGGCGCACTGGCATGCCCGCGGCGGCTGGCTGCGGCCGCGGCGCCTGGTCGAGGTGCTGTTGGCGCACCCGGCGGTCACCTGGCAAGGGGGTGCGACCGTGGCACGGCTCGAAACCAATGAAGGCACCTGGCAAGCCCTCGACGCCGACGGCCGCGTGCTGGCCGAAGCGCCGCTGGTGGTGCTGGCCACCAGCATCGCCACCGGCACGCTGGCCGGCGTGCCGCTGCCGCTGCAGCCGGTGCGCGGCCAGGTGACTTACGGCAGCGTGCCTGAACCCATGCAGGAAGGCGTGGCCGCAACGCCGGGCGGTTCTTTGCCGCCGTTTCCCGTCAACGGCCACGGCAGCTTCATCTCGGGGGTGCCGGTGGACGGCGGCAACACCATGTGGGTGGCCGGTGCCAGCTTCGACCGTCACCAGGCCACGCCGCACCTGCGCGATGATGACCGCGCAGGCAACCTGAAGCGGCTGGCCGAGTTGTTGCCAACGACCGCCGAGGCCCTCGCTCCCGCCTTCGAGCACGGGGGGACGACAGACTGGGCCGGTGTGCGTTGCGCCTCGGCCGACCGCATGCCACTGGTCGGTCCGCTGGACCCATCGCGGCCCGGCCTCTGGGCCTGCACGGCCATGGGCTCGCGGGGCCTGACGCTGGCCATGCTGTGTGCCGAGCTCCTGGCCGCTCGCCTGCACGCAGAACCACTGCCCTTGCCGCGCAAGCTGGCCGCCGCGCTCGACGCCAGCCGCTTCGCCGACAAGGCGAATCGCGGCTGAGGCCGGCCAAGGCCGGCGAAACTTCCACGTCAAGGCGCCTTGCGCTGGCGATCGTTCTCCGCGTGCTTCATCTCGATGTAGGCGCCCTGCTCCATCTCGTGCAGCTGCAGCGCGTACTGCTCGGAACCAGTGAACCAGGCCTTCAGCCGCTGGTCGAACTGGCTCGCGGGCGCCGCCTTCAGTGAGCCCAGGTAGGCGTCGATGGCCAGGTAGTAGCGCATGGTGTTGCGCTCGACCACCCCCCGCACGCCGCCCACGTATTCGGGCTTGCCTTCGCTGTCCTTGCCGGTCACGGTGAAGCCGACCTTCTCTCGGGCCACCGTGGACAGGTAGGTCTGCATCGCCAGCCGGGCCGGCAGTCCGTAGGCATAGGCATAGGTGAGGTGGACCAGCGTGCGCTCGGCCTTGCCGTCCTGCGGCGCCAGCGGAATGGCCTCCAGCACGATGCGGTAGTCGCGCGTTCCCATGGGGCCGGCGGCCGAGTTCAGCAAAACCTCGAAGTAGCTCGGCGTGCTCGACGCCAGCTGGTAGCTGAATCGGAGCTTGTAGGCGTCGTCGAGCGGCTGGTCGTATTTGCGGCCCACATACAGCACCAGCGCGGGCTTGGCGGCATCGCCCTCGGCGCGGCAAAGCTTGGTGTTGAGGTGCAGGATCAGCACGTCGCACCAGACGTCGGGGTCCTTCAGCGTCGATTCCACGGTGGCGAACGGATGCTCCACCACGGCATAAATGTCACCCTTCAATTCCGACGACGACTCGCTCGACTCCAGGTGCAGCGCACGCTTGAAGATGTTGCTGCGCAGGCTGGGCTGCAGGGCCTCGAACTTGTTGCGCAGGGCGACCTCACGCGGATTGTCGGCGGC
>JAQGNA010000330.1 GCA_028292075.1 Rhodoferax sp.
AACTTCATCTTTTCATACGCGCCGGCCTCCGCATTCGCGCCCCACACCACGCACAGGTCGATCACGTTGAGGTGGTCGTTGCTGGCGACGTGGATCCAGTCCCACCAAATGTCCGAGTGGTGCAGGCTGACCACCAGGCCGTCCAGCGCATAGTCGAACACCGGCTTGATGCGGTAGTGCACGCCGCCGGCCTGCACGGCGAACGGGGCGCGGGCGGTGGGCGTCTGCAGCGGCTCGGCGGTCAGGGCGGCCTGCAGCCGGGCCCGGGGCGGGAGTGTGCCGTCCGTCGCCCAACCGGTGGCCACCGCAGCCAGGGCGGCAACCATAGACAGGGCGAGAAGAGGGCGCTGCAAAGTCGGCAAGTGCTGAGTCCCAGATGATGGCGGGCGCGGGAGTATGTGGCTGGCTCGCGTGGGGCCCATGGTAGGTGCAACGCGGGAATCAGGTGCAGACCGCCATCAAGACGCCGGTCGAGGGGCAGGCCCTCACCCCAACCCTCTCCCGCGTGCGGGAGAGGGGGCAAGGCAACGGCTGTCCACGGCTGATGACTGGGAGGCCGGACCGGTGATTCTCCCTATCCGCCCGCGGGAGAGGGCCGGGGTGAGGGCGCCGACCAATACCCCTGACCTACTTCGGCCCCATCCGGATCGCGCCGTCCAGGCGGATCACTTCCGCGGTCAGCATGTCGTTCTCGATGTTGTGCTTGGCCAGCTTGGCGTAGTCCTGCGGCGTGCCCAGGCGCGAGGGGAACGGCACGCTGGCGGCCAGGGCGTCCTGCACTTCCTGGGGCATGCCGAAGAGCATCGGCGTGCCGAAGATGCCGGGGGCGATGGTCATGTTGCGGATGCCGGAGCGCGCGAGGTCGCGGGCGATGGGCAGGGTCATGCCGACCACGCCACCCTTCGACGCCGCATACGCCGCCTGGCCGATCTGGCCGTCGTACGCTGCCACCGAAGCGGTCGAAATCAGCACGCCGCGTTCGCCCGTCGCCTCGGGCTCGTTCTTCGCCATCGCTTCGGCGACGAGCCGGATCATGTTGAAGCTGCCGATGAGGTTCACCGTGATGGTCTTGGCGAACACGCCCAGCGCATGCGCGCCGTTCTTTCCGACCGTCTTCTCGGCCGGTGCGATGCCGGCGCAGTTCACCAGTCCGGCCAGCTTGCCCAGCGACACCGCCTTGGCCACCACCGCCTGGCCGTCGGCCTCCTGGCTGACGTCACAGCGCATGAAGGCGCCGCCGATCTCGCGGGCCACCGCCTCGCCCTTGTCGGCCTGCATGTCGGCGATCACCACCATGGCGCCGTTCTCGGCGAGCATGCGGGCCGTGCCTTCGCCCAGGCCCGATGCGCCGCCGGTCACGATGAATACCTTGCCTGCGATGTCCATTTGTTGGCTCCTGTGGGTTTTGAGTTGACGTTGACGTAAACGTAAATTATGGCCGACGTCGCCGGTGGCAGCCGCCTTCAGGTCTGGCCGGCGGCGTGCGCCACCGCGAAGCGCAGCAGGGCGGCGCTGCTGTCCAGGCCGAAGCGCTGGCGGATGTTGGCGCGGTGCGCGTCCACCGTGCGCGGATCGATGCCGAGCTGGCGCCCGATCTCCTTGCTCGTCAGGCCCTGCGCCACCAGTGCCAGCACCTCGGATTCGCGGGCGGTCAGAGCCGGCTGCTGCTGGCGCCTGTCGAGTGCGCGCTTCAGGCTGGCCGGGTAGTGGGTAGCGCCGGCCATCACGGCCTCGATCGCCTGCACCAGCTCGGCCGCCTCCGACTCCTTCACCACGAAGCCCTGCGCGCCCACGTCGAAGGCCTGCAGCATGTGCTCTTCCTGGGTCGACGCGGTGAAAACCACGTAGCGGATGCGCGGCTGGCGCTGGCTCAGCTGGCGGATCAGCTCGATGCCGCTGGTGGGCTTCATCTGCAGGTCGGTCAGCACGATGTCGGGCTGCCGCTGTTCGGCCAGCGCCATGGCTTCTTCCGCGTTGCGGGCCTCGGCCACCACGTCGATGGGCAGGCCGAACGCGGCCAGCAGGCTGATCAGGCTGTGGCGCACGACGGGGTGGTCGTCCACGATGAGCAGGCGGATGGGTGGGACGCTGGGCATGGCTGGCATCGGCTTGGTGGCGGTCAGGGTTGCAGGGCGGATGGCGGCAGCCAGGCCGTGATCTGCGTGGAGCCGGGCGACGACACCAGGACGAACCGGCCGCCGAGCATTTCGATGCGCTCACGCATGTTGGTCAGGCCGAGGCCTGCGCGCACCTCGCGCAGCGTGGCCGGCACGTCGAAGCCACGGCCGTCGTCGCGCAGCAGCAGCGTGAGGCCGGCGTGGCCATGCAGCAGCTGCAGCCACACGCGCCGGGCTTCGGCGTGTTTCTCGACATTGCCGAGCGCCTCCTGGGCCACGCGGAACATCGCGGTGGCCACGGCTTCGGGAATGCGCGGCAGGGCGTCGACCTGCGTGGTCACTTCAACGCCGGTGCGGGCGCCGAACTCGCCGGCCGTCTGTTCCAGCGCGCTGGCAAGGCCCAGGTCGTCGAGCAGGGTGGGGCGCAGGTCGTGCGAGATGCGGCGCACGTCGCGCATGGCACCCTGCACCAGGGCAACGCCGTGGCGCAGGGTCTGCGCGGCGTCGGCATTGCCGCGTTCGATCTGCATCAACGCCGACTCGCAGACGAATTTCACCGACAGCAGCAGCTGGCTGATGCCGTCGTGCAGTTCGCGGGCCACGCGCGAGCGTTCGTCTTCCTGCGAATGCACCACCTTCTGGGCCATGGCACGCAGCTTGCCGTCGGCGGCGCGCTGCTCGTAGAGGTTGAGCGCGATGCCGCCGGCCGCCACCAGCAGCAGCGCCGCCGAGGCGATGAAGAGGATCTGGTCGCGCGTGGCCCGCACGGCCGCCGCGGTGGAGCGGGTGATCAGCGCCTGCGTGTCGCGCAGGTGGTCGAGGTACAGGCCGGTGCCGATCACCCAGCCCCATTCGGGCACCAGCTCCACGTAGCCGAGCTTGCGCTCCTCGCGTCCGGTGGAAGGCCGGTTCCACAGGTAGTCGACAAAGCCGCCGCCGGCCCGGGCCTGGGCGATGAGCTGCTGGATCATGGTGGCGCCGGTGCTGTCGCGCCGGTCCCACTGGCTGCGGCCCTCGAATTCGTTGAGGCGCGGATGCATCAGGCTGTTGCCCTGCAGGTCGTAGACGAAGAAGTAGTTGTCGTTGCCGAAGTCCATGCGGCGCAGCAGTTCGAGGGCTTCGCTCCGGGCGGCTGCGTCGTGGCTGCCGCGCGCGTACAGGTGCGCGATGGCGCGCCGGCCCACCTGCACGAAGTGCT